>NZ_JBNWCL010000022.1:0-76816 GCF_053522445.1 Agrobacterium sp. 22-221-1 | reverse complement strand
TGATCTGTTCGTCTGTAAAACGATTGCGCTTCATTCCCTGGTCCTCTCAATGGGCCAGAGCTTACTTCAAAATGGATTATTTCAACGGGGCAAGGTCACACGTCCCCCATAGACCCCCACCCGGCCTTCACTACAATATTCAAATTCACTTACCGGCAACAAAAGACGTGGAGGTATACAACGCGATTTTCAAGTCACTTAGAGAGCATCTATATGACCACTAAGGAGCTTAGGGACTTCCTTTTTCGCGGCCTTATGTTCGAAGCTGAGGCAGCCAATTTCCAGTCGGCAGGAATTCAAGTTGGGGCGGACCAACGTGATGCTGAAGAAAAATTACTTGCCGAAGCTTTGTCACCCTTCAGCGTGTCCCTTCGCAATAGAGCACTTGAAATGGCGAGGCTTTATGCCGTTCTATTTTGCTTCGAAAATTCCGTCCGTGATTTCATTCGAGACACTCTCTTGGAAAAAGACGGAATAGAGTGGATTGAGCAGCTTCCGCCCAAAATTAGAGGACATGCCGAATCCCGTCGAAACGCCGCCATACAAGACTCTTGGCTTGAAGGTGAAAACACAGATTTGCTTGGCTTTGTAGACTTCGGCCACTTAGCCCAAATTATTATAAACAAATGGGATTATTTTCCAATATTACCTTCTCAACACTGGCTTAAACAACGCATGGATGAAATGGAGAAGGTCAGAAATTTTATTGCGCATAATAGAATGCTGCTTCCGAGTGAGTTTCAAAGACTATACATGTACATCAATGACTGGAACCGAGTAGTAGGGCTTTAAGATCGATAGATGCATCGCCTAGCAATTTCTACTATGTCTTAATTGACGAGCAAGCTGAATGCCACGCATCGATTGCCGTCGATCCGGAGGGAACGGCAGCCGCGCTTCGTAAAGGCGCGGCCTGACCCACCTTACCCCATAAAATCCACCAGCAACTTCACATTCAGCCCCGCGATCACCACCGCAATCAGCCAGGCAAAGGCCGAGAGCCAGAGCGGTGAGCGCAGCTCGCCCATCTTGGCCTTATCGGCGGTGAACATCACGAGCGGGAAGACGGCGAAGGAGAGTTGCAGGCTCAGCACCACCTGCGTCAGGATCAGCAGTTCCGCCGTGCCGCTATCGCCATAGAAGATGGTGACGCCGGCGGCGGGGACGATGGCGATGGCGCGGGTGATGAGGCGGCGTAGCCAGGGGGCGAGCCGCATCTTGAGGAAACCTTCCATCACGATCTGGCCGGCAAGCGTCGCCGTGACGGTGGAATTGATGCCGCAGCACAAAAGCGCCACGCCGAATAGTGTCGGCGCAATGGCAAGGCCGAGCAGCGGTGCCAGCAGATTATGGGCTTCGCCGAGTTCGGCAACGGTCGTCTGCCCCGCCTTGTTGAAGGTCGCCGCCGCCAGAATGAGGATCGAGGCGTTGATGAGCAGCGCGAACATCAGCGCGATGGTGGAATCGAGCGTGGCGAATTTCAGCGCCTCGCGTTTTTCGGCAAGCGTCTCGCCGATTTCGCGGGTCTGCACGATGCCCGAATGCAGATAGAGATTATGCGGCATGACGGTGGCGCCGAGAATGCCGAGCGCCAGATACAGCATGTCCGGATTGGTGACGATCTCCGTCGTCGGCGCGAAACCGAGGATCACCTGCCCCCAGTCGGGGTCGGCGAGCGCCACCTGAATGGCGAAACACACGGCGATGACGCCAAGCAGGGTGATGACCAGCGCCTCCACCCAGCGGAAGCCGAGCTTTTGCAGATAAAGGATCAGGAATACATCGAGCGCGGTGATGAGAACGCCGAGTTCGAGCGGAATGCCGAAAATGAGGTTGAGGCCGATGGCCGTGCCGATCACCTCGGCGATATCGGTGGCGATGATGGCGATTTCGGCCAGCAGCCACAGCACCATCGCCACCGGCTTCGGATAGGCATCGCGACAGGCCTGGGCGAGATCGCGGCCGGAGGCGATCGCAAGACGGGCGCAGAGCGATTGCAGCACGATCGCCATGATGTTCGACACCAGCGCGACGGTGAGCAGCGTGTAGCCGAATCTGGAGCCGCCGGCGAGCGACGTCGCCCAGTTTCCGGGATCCATGTAACCGACCGCAACGAGATAGCCGGGGCCGAAAAAGGCCATCGCCCGGCGAAACGTGCCGGCATTCGGTTTGACCCGGATCGAGCTGTGAACGTCGGACAACGAGAGATCGTCGCCGTTCCGTCGCCATCCAAAGACTGGCTTGTCCATTTTCTGCGCTTTCAAATGGGAGATTGAATTGGTGCAATTGCAAATCATTCGCATAAGCGGCGGCGACTGACAAGGGGAGTTTTGCGGCCGGATATCGGCGCACGATGCCGCAGGCGCGTGCCCGGTTCGGGCGTAAACCGATACACCATCACGCGCTTATGGCTGGCCCTCCTCTCCTTCCCACCGTGCGGCGGCTGGTTTCCGTCCAAAGCAGGGATGATGGGGGTCGGGGAAAAAGGGCGGCAGCAAATGCGGAGAGGCTGTCATACCGGAGGCCTCACGGCCTTGTCATCGCCCTGCCCCGTCGATTTCGGAACGGCCGCGCACCCGCCTGCGTTGATCTTTCAGGAAGCACTCTATTGCGGGAAAGTTCATGCGACAGGGCCACAAATTCAGCCTGGTGAACCATCCGAGCCGATGGCCGAAATATATTATGGCGCACAGAAAACCGCGCGACTGGCTGATGACGATCAGCGGCATCGTACTGCTGTTCATCGTCGCCGCCGCGGTCGCCATGGGTTATCTCGTCACCAGCCATCCCGGCAAGCCGGAGCCCAACCCCGGCATCGTGGAGGAACAGGCAGCCGAGAACGGCGGATGAGCGATGGCGCAGAAAGCGCCGCTTATCAGCTCAGGCCCGCAAGGTGCCCGCTGAACTGCGCCTCGTGCAGGCGGCTGTAATGGCCCTTGGCGGCCAGCAGCTCGGCATGGGCGCCGGTTTCGGCAATGCCGGTCTGGTCCACCACCACGATGCGCGAGGCGTCGCGGATCGTCGCCAGCCGGTGGGCGATGACGAGCGTGGTGCGGCCTTTGGCAAGCTCCGTCAGCGATTGCTGGATGGCGCGTTCAGTTTCCGTGTCGAGCGCCGAGGTCGCCTCATCGAGAATGAGGATCGGCGGGTTCTTGAGGAACATGCGGGCAATGGCGAGACGCTGTTTTTGGCCGCCGGAAAGCTTAACGCCGCGCTCGCCAATGACGGTATCGAGCCCGAGCGGCATGGCTTCGATGACGCCATCGAGACGGGCGCGCCGCGCCGCATCCATGATGTCCGCATCCGAGGCGCCAAGCCGGCCATATTCGATATTCTCACGGATCGTGCCACCGAACAGGAAGACATCCTGCTGCACGATGCCGATCTGGTTGCGCAGCGAAGCAAGCTTCATCCTGCGGATATCGATGCCGTCAATGGTGATCGCGCCGCTGGTGACATCGTAAAAACGCGGCAAAAGCGAGCAGAGCGTCGTCTTGCCCGCCCCCGAAGGGCCGACAAAGGCCACCGTCTCGCCGGCGCTGATCTTCAGGTCGATATTGGTAAGAACCTTCTTGCCCTCGGCATAACCGAAACCGACATGGCGATATTCAATATTGCCGCGCAGCAGCGGCGCTTCCACCGCATCCGGCGCATCGACGATATCGGGCGCGGTATCCAGCAGTTCGGTGAAACGGCGGAAACCGGCAATGCCCTTCGGATAGGTCTCGATGACCGAATTGATCTTTTCCACCGGCCGGAAAAACACGCCCACCAGCAGCAGGAAGCCGACGAAGCCGCCTTCCGTCAGGCTGCCCGTCAGCACGAACCAGGCGCCGCAGATCATCACGATCATCTGCGTCAGACGCATGCTCATATAGCTGAGCGAGGTGCTGGCCGCCATGATCTTGTAGGCGTCGAGCTTGGTGCGGCGGTATTTCTGGTTGTCCTTCTCGAACAGCGCCCGCTCGTGGTCCTCATTGGCGAAGGCCTGCACGACCCGCATGCCGCCGACATTTTCCTCGATACGGGCATTGAAATCCCCGACCCGGCCGTAAAGTGCGCGAAAATTCTGCGTCATGCGGCCGCCGTAACGGCTGGTCACCCAGGCGGTAACGGGCACGACGGCGGCGGTGATGAGCGCGAGCGGCACATTAACCGAAAGCATCAAGAGGAACGCGCCGATGAAGGTCATGATGGCGATGAACAGATCCTCGGGACCGTGGTGGGCCACCTCGCCGATCTCTTCCAGATCCTTGGTCAGCCGCCCGACCAGATGGCCGGTCTTCTGGTTGTCGAAATAACGGAAGGAGAGCTTCTGCAGATGGTCGAAGGCCAGCCGCCGCATGTCGGTCTCGATATTGATGCCGAGCATGTGTCCCCAATAGGTGACTGTCGCCATCAGCCCGGTATTCAGCACATAGATAAGCAGCAGCCCGACCGAAGCGGCAAGGATGATGGCCCATTCACCGCCCGGCAGCAGCACATCCACAAAGGCCTTTACCGCCATCGGAAAACCGAGTTCGAGCACGCCCGACAACACCGCGCAGGAAAAATCGAGAATGAACAGACCGCGATAGGGGCGATAATAGGCGAAGAAACGGCGGAGCATGGCATGACCTGGAGATCGGGCGCGGCAACCTTACGCCGCAAGAAAAACGGAGTTCAATTCTCATATTTCGATGCGCGCGCCAAGACCGATGTTCTATTTTTACCAAAATCGTTCAATAGGTTCAGCAATAAACACACAACGGTAATGTGATCCGATTATATTGCACTTATATGTATCGGTGTGACAGAGTGAATGCACCCTTCGGGGAGAATGCGAGAAAGAGCCTGCCGTGAGTAACATTGACAGCCGTAAGCCCAGTGGCGAACCGAGATGGCTTGGTCCCGCCAGCCCGACGCGGATCGCCCTGATCCCGCCCATCTCGGCTGCGCGCTGGCTTCTCGTTCTCGTCGCCCTTGCCGGCATTTATTTCTTCCACGGCTTTCTCGTCCCCGTTCTCGCCGCTCTCGTCATCGGTTTCGCCAGTTGGCCGGTCTATACACGGCTCTTGCGGCAGGTGGGCGGCAACACCACGCTCGGCGCCACCATCGCCATCATCCTCATCCTCGCCTTCCTCGTGGTGCCGATTTTCATCGCCGCTTCCTATACGGCAAGCGAAATCCGCGAATGGTTCGGCTGGGCGGTGCATGTCAACAAGACGGGCGCGCCCGTGCCGGACTGGATCGCCGCCCTTCCCGCCGTCGGCCCCTGGCTCGGCGAACAATGGGTGAAATATATCGGCACGCCGGGCGCCATCGGCGAACTCATCCAGCTCGTCAGCGGCGCCAATATCGGCAATATCTACCGGGCGATCCTCGCCGCCGGCAACGGCGCGTTCCACCTGGTGCTGACCCTGCTGTTCATGCTGATCGCGCTGTTCTTCGTCTACCGTAACGGCGCGGGCTTCACCCGGCAGGTCGATCTGGTCGGCGAACGCATCCTGCCGACACGGTGGGAACGCATTTCCCGCGTCGTGCCCGCCACCATCAGCTCCACCGTGACCGGCATGACGCTGATCGCCATCGGCGAAGGCATCATCCTCGGCATCGCCTACTGGATCGCCGGCGTGCCCTCGCCCGTCACGCTCGGCGTGCTCACCGGCGTCATGGCGCTCATTCCGGGCGGTGCGCCGCTCTCGTTTACCCTGGTGTCGATCTATCTGGTCGCCAGCGGCTCGCCCGCCCACGGGCTGGCGCTGTTCGTCTGGGGTTCGGTGGAACTCTTCATCGTCGACAAGACCATCCGTCCGAAACTCGTCGGCGGGCCGATCAAGCTGCCCTTTCTACCGACCTTTTTCGGCCTCGTCGGCGGCGTGAAGACCATGGGCTTCCTCGGCCTCTTCATCGGCCCGGTACTGATGGCGCTCCTGGTCGCAATCTGGCGCGAATGGGTGCGTGAGGTGGAAATCTCCGCCGCCGCCAGCGCCGAGGCTCCGCCCCCACCGCCCACGCAGGAAAACGCCGTTGATGAGGTTGCCGCGCTCGAAGACAATAGCGAGGAAACGACCGCTTTTCGGAAAGCGGCGTTTTGATTGGTGAAGCCTGCAGGCAGACGCCTTGACGCTGGTGCCGATAGATAGTCCTTAAACCGCGCATCCGTCATGCTCGGGCCTGTCCCGAGCATCTGCCACCGATTGATCTACGATACGTGATTGGATCCTCGGCACAGGGCCGAGGATGACGTGCAGGATACGGTAAACTCGCGCCGTAGGCCTAAAGCACCTTCTCCATGAACAGGCTGAGCGGATCCGGCTTATAAGGCGCAAAGGCCTCGATCTCCACAAACCCCGCCTTGCGATAAAGACCGATCGCCTCCGGCTGGCTGATGCCGGTTTCGAGACGGATGGCGGAAAGGCCAAGCTCGGCGCCGCGCGCGACAAGCGTATCCATGATCAGCTTGCCGATCCGCAATCCCCGCGCCTCAGGATCGACGAACATGCGCTTGACCTCCGCCGTGCCGTCTCCCGCCTCCACCAGCGCGCCGCAGCCGACGACGCGGCCGTCATGCCGGGCCACAAAAAACGAGACATTGTCCTGCTCGAGCGCGCCGATATCGACCAGATGATTGCTCTCGGCGGGGTAAAGCGAGGCCATATAGGCGTTGGAAAGGTCGATGAGGCGCAGAACCGCATCCTGCCGGGGTGTTTCAAGCTTGATTTCGGTGGCCAATGCGATGCCTGCCTTCTCTATAAAAATGCGTATTTCGTCGTAATGTCACTGCAATCGGGATAGATGAGTTTCTAGAGCATAATTCCCGACAGAGGCAACACACACCATGAAAACAGCCCTCGTTCTCATGACCTTCCTTGGCTGCGACGACAGCGCCACCGATTGCCATTACCTCGCGACCTCACAGCAGCGCTGGACGAGCATCGAACTGTGCGACGCCGTGTCGGAAAAGGAGCTGGAGCGTTACGCCAACGCGCCTTACCCCGTGGTGGTGGCCGTGTGCCAGACACCGGGCGAACAGGCCCCGCAGACTGCCGGCACGCAACCTCCCGCCTCGGCACCGGCCGCTGCACCGCAGGCAACGGCAGCGGTTACGCCGAAGGAAGAGGAAAGCCTCACCAAACAGGCAATCAGCCGCGTCAGCCGTATCCTGCCTTCCACCGAAGGCATAAAGCATCTTTTGGGAACGCCGGTGAGGATGGTTGAAAACAGCTATTCGTGGATCGCCAAACGGTTCGATAAGTGATTGCTGGGAACCGATCTTCCCTCATTCCTGTGCTTGTCACAGGAATCCAGTCGACGCGCGTCCGCGCGGCGGAAGGAGTCTTTTCAGCCCAAGGACTTGGGCTGGCTGGATCCCTGTGACAAGCACAGGAATGAGGGTGAGAGGATGCACCCGCGGAAACCCGGACGTTACGCCGCCTCGACTGTCAGCGCTTCGGCATAATACCGCGCCTTCTGCCGCTCTTCGGCGATGGCGAGCTTGCGCACGGCATGCAGCAGTTCGAACAGCGTTTCGGAACCGTTGACGTCACGGAAATGGGCCAGCAGTTCCGCCGAGACGGAGGCCGCCACATCAGAGAGCTGCGAACGGGCGGCACGGCGCCACATCAGCGTCGCCTCGATGAAGACGTCGACAACATCGCCGAAAAGACCGACCGACTGGAACAGCGCCTTCAAGGCATGCGGCCGGCCCGTCGCCAGAATGGCGCGCACCTTGCGGTCATCGAGACCGGAGAGATTGACCATGGCCGCCGTGAAGAATTCCAGCCGGCCCGAACAGATGGCATGGATGAGCAGCGCCGGCGTCAGTTCCAGCCGCTGGCGCAGATGCTCCACCAGCGCCGGCAGTTCCGGCGCGGAAACGCCGGCGGCGATGAGGATGGTGGCGGAATCCTCCGCCTCGCGGAAAAGATTGTCGGCGCGGTTTTGCGCGATCATCGCGTGAACCAGCGCGGAACCCGCCAGAGCCTCGCTGATGCGGCCCATCAACAGGTGGCGCGCGTCGGCGGGCAGTTCGTCGCGGCAAAGCAGGAGGTCGCGTATATCGGCATCGCAGCCATGGCGCTCGGCAATGCGCCGCAGTGAGAACGGCGTGATGAAAGCATCGTCGTTTTCGAGCAGGATGATGGTTTCCGGCAGGTCGCCCACTTCGGCAAGCGCCGCGCAGACACCGCGCGGCAGGCCCGGCCTTGCGGCGATGAGCGCGCGCGTCAGGCTTTCGCCGCGCCCGGCGAGATCGACCAGATCGGCCTCGCCGAGAACCGGCGAGCGGGCAATGACGGTACAGGCAATTTCCGGCTGGTCTTCGGCGAGTGAAACGAGAATGGCGCGCGGTGCGTCATGGGCATCCGCCAGCGCTTCGGCAAGCGCCAGTCGCACACGCGGCGAAGGATCGTCGAGCAGATAGGTCATCGCCATATAGGCGGCATCGCGGTTCTCGCGCGCCATGTCGGACTGAAGATAGGCACGGCCGAGAGCATTGGCGGCCTTCGCCCGCTCGGTCGAGCCAGCCTTTTCAGACCAGCGAAGAAATGCCTGTACGATCACCTGAGCCTCGAAAACATTCGCAACAATGGATGGCGGCATCATCGCCGCCACCATGTATAAAACTCTAGGCGCAAATGGTTTACGTTTGGTTCACCATAAAAATTAACCGTAGCCGAAGAAGGACTATATTTATGGCGCAGTAGAGGGGCGCTGCAGCTGGAATACATCGCTGCCGCCATCGCAGTAATCCATATAGCCCATGCGCGCCACGGGTCGCGACAGCCCCATATCGATGCGCCCGTCGCGAATGATCGTTTCATCGATATGGATCGCCATGACCTGTCCGATCACCATCCACGAATCCGCCGGCTGGCCGTCAACGTCCTTAAGCTGCTGTATCTGGGTCACGCGGCATTCCAGAACCGCCAGCGCCTCGCCCACGAAAGGCGCATCCACCACCCGCCCGTCAACGGCGGTGAGACCGGCAAGGGCGAACTCGTCGACGTCATAGCCAACGGGTGCCGAAGACGCATTCATCCGGTCCACCAGATGGCGGCTGACGAGATTGGCGGTGAAGACGCCGGTTTCCTCGACATTGCGCAGGCTGTCCTTCCTGCCGCTGGAGGAGAACATCACAAGCTTTGGCCGGTCCGAAATCGCGTTGAAGAAGGAATAGGGCGAGAGGTTGAGGGAACCGTCCCTGCCCTTCGAGCCGATCCAGCCGATCGGACGCGGTGCGACGATGGCCTTGAACGGATCATGCGGCAGGCCATGCTGGTTGGTGTCCGTGGTGTAGAACATCAAACGTCCCCGACCCAGGTGACGACATCGGCAAGCTCCGGCCGCGGCCGCTCCACCGGCGGGAATGTCGTCGAGCCGATATGAATGAACCCGGCCACCTTCTCTTCCGCGCCGACCTCGATTTCCGCGAGAAATGCGGAATCGAAAGCAAACCATTCGGTCAGCCAGTTCGCTGCAAAACCGCTGGCATTGGCGGCGAAGATGAGGTTGAGGCACACAGCACCGGCGGACATCACCTGTTCCCATTCCGGAATCTTGAAATGCGGCTTTGCGGTGCTGATGACGGCGATAACGACGGGCGCGCGGGTGAAACGCGTGCGTTCCGCTTCCTGCTGCTGCAGGTCCAGTTCCGGGTTCTTTTCAAGCGCGATCCTCAGCGCCGTCTCACCGAGACGCACGCGCTCCTCGCCGCGATAGACGACGAAACGCCAGGGGGCGAGCTTGCCATGGTCAGGCACGCGCACGGCAAGGCGCAGGATGTCCTCGATTTCCGCCTTCGAAGGCCCCGGCTCGGCAAGTTGCAGGGCTGGCGTGGAACGGCGAACCTTGAGATAATCAAGGAGCTTGATATCATTTGTCATGATCAAAAATCTTCCATTCTGCTGTCATCGCAAAAACATGGGCCTTGAAATAGCCACGGCATTGGTTTTGAAGTGATCCGGGAAAATCAAGAAGTCAATCGGTATCGAAAATGTCGGCAATCAAAATCGCGGCACGTCTGACCATTGCATGTGCCGTGCTTGGCCTTTTATCGCAAGCCGCTTTTTCGCAGGACGCCTTCAAAGACTTCAAGCAGCTCGGCGGCACGCCGAAAATGCCGAAGCTGAACGCTTTCACCGCCCCTTCCGCACCCAACGCCCCGGAAAGCACCGCCCGCGATATCAGCATGGAAGCCAAGCTGACCAGCGAAGGCGAAGCGGTGAAGGAAGGCCTGTCCTGGCGCGTCTTCAGCCCCATTCCCGGCGCGGACGGCAAGTTGCCGATGCTGGCAAGCTCGGAAGGCGGCTCGGCGGAATTCCATCTGGTGCCGGGCGAATATTTCGTCAACGTCGCTTTCGGCCGTGCGGGCGTCACCAAGAAACTCAATGTCCCGACCTCCGGCAATGTGCAGAAACAGGTGCTGATTCTCGATGCCGGCGGCTTCGTGCTGAATGCGGTTGCGGGTTCCGACAAGCAGATTTCCGGCAACCAGCTCAAATTTTCCGTCTATTCGTCAGACGCCCGCCCCGATGGCGAGCGCGGCCTCGTCATGGCCGATATCAAGCCCAACACCATCGTGCGGCTGAATGCCGGCACCTATCATGTGGTTTCCGAATATGGCAACGTCAACGCGGTGGTGCGCGCCGACATCCAGGTGGAAGCCGGCAAGCTGACGGAAGCGACGCTCCAGCATCAGGCGGCGCAGATCACCCTCAAGCTCGTTTCCGAAGAGGGCGGCGAGGCCATTGCCGATACGGCCTGGTCCGTGCTGAACGGCGGCGGCGACGTGGTGAACGAAAGCGTCAGCGCCTTTTCGACCATGGTGCTGGCGGAAGGCGAATATACCGCCATCGCCCGCAACAAGGACAAGGTCTACCAGCGCAACTTCAAAGTAACCTCCGGCCGGGATTCGGACGTGGAAGTGCTGATGAAGGATCAGGCGCCGGAAGATATGACCGGGGATTTCGAGTAGGCGTCACCTACATCTCATCCGTCATGCCGGACTTGATCCGGCATCCAGCCACGGCGCGTCTGCGCCGTGAAGAGAGTCTTTCGCGATCAAGGACTTGATCGCGCTGGACCCCGGATCTAGTCCGGGGTGACGGAGGCGAATGCGTCGCCTTTAGCAGTGAAATTACCCGCACATCCCCAAAAACAAAACGGCCCCCGAAGGGGCCGTAACTGTTATCAGGCAACCTGCTTCTTCGCCGCAAGCTTGCGCTTCACATCCGGCGGCGTTGCCTCGTCCACAAGGCTCGTAATCGCATCTTCCAGCGACATCGGCGTCTGGTTCTGCGAACCGAGACGGCGGATGTTGACCGTGCGCTCTTCCGCTTCCTTGCGGCCGCAGACGATGATGACCGGAACCTTGGTCACCGAATGCTCGCGGATCTTGTAGTTGATCTTCTCGTTGCGGAAATCGGTCTCGACCGCCATGCCGGCCTCGCGCAGCGCTTCGGCAACCTCACGGCCGTAGTCATCCGCATCCGAGGTGATCGTCGCGACCACGACCTGAAGCGGCGCGAACCACAGCGGCATATGGCCGGCGAAGTTCTCGATGAGAATGCCCAGGAAACGCTCCATCGAGCCGCAGATGGCGCGGTGAATCATCACCGGCTGCGTCTTTTCGGAGTTCTGGTCGATATAGAAGGCGCCGAAGCGTTCCGGCAGGTTGAAGTCCACCTGCGTCGTGCCGCATTGCCATTCACGGCCGATGGCGTCCTTCAGCGTATATTCGAACTTCGGCCCGTAGAAAGCGCCCTCGCCCGGCAGAATGCCGGTCTTGATGCGGCCTTCGGACTGTTCCTCGATGGTCCTCAGAACATCCATCATCACGCTTTCGGCGCGATCCCAGAGATCGTCGGAACCGACGCGCTTTTCCGGGCGCGTGGAGAGCTTGACGACGACTTCGCTGAAACCGAAATCCTCGTAGACGGAGAGGATGAGATCGTTGATGCGCAGGCACTCCGCCGCCATCTGCTCTTCCGTGCAGAAGACATGCGCATCGTCCTGCGTGAAGCCGCGAACGCGCATCAGGCCGTGCAGGGCGCCGGAAGCCTCGTAACGATGCACGGTGCCGAATTCCGCAAGGCGGACGGGCATTTCGCGGTAAGACTTCAAGCCATGCTTGAAGATCTGAACGTGACCCGGGCAGTTCATCGGCTTCAGGGCGAAGACGCGCTGATCGGCTTCCTCGTCATCGGGATGGGTGAAGGCATGGGCGGATTTCACCGCGAACATGTTTTCCTGATACCAGCCCCAGTGACCGGAGGTTTCCCACAGCGACTTGTCCAGCACCTGCGGCGCGTTGACTTCCTGATAGGTATTGGCGAGCCGGCGGCGCATATAGGCCGTCAGCGTCTGGAACATGCGCCAGCCCTTGCCGTGCCAGAACACGACGCCCGGGCCTTCTTCCTGGAAATGGAACAGGTCCATTTCGCGGCCGAGACGGCGGTGGTCGCGCTTTTCGGCTTCCGCCAGCACATGCAGATAATTGTCCAGCTCTTCCTGCGTCGCCCAGGCGGTGCCGTAGATGCGCGACAGCATCGCATTGTTGCTGTCACCGCGCCAATAGGCGCCGGCCACCTTCATCAGCTTGAAGGCCGTGCCGATCTGCCCCGTGGAAGCCATATGCGGACCACGGCAGAGATCGAACCAGTCGCCCTGATAATAGATCTTCAGGTCCTGACCTGCCGGAATGGCGTCGACCAGCTCGACCTTGTAGTTCTCGCCCTTGGCGGCGAACACTTCCTTGGCCTTCTCGCGCGACCAGACCTCACGGGTAAACGGCTTGTTGCGCAGAATGATTTCCTTCATGCGCTTTTCGATCTTCGGCAGATCTTCCGGCGTGAAGGGTTCGTTCTTGGCGAAGTCGTAATAGAAGCCGTTCTCGATGACAGGGCCGATCGTCACCTGCGTGCCGGGCCACAGTTCCTGCACGGCTTCAGCCATGACGTGAGCGGCATCGTGGCGGATGAGTTCAAGCGCACGCCCGTCTTCACGCGTGACGATCTCGATTTTGCCATCGGTGATGGTCTCGGACAAATCGCGCACGGTGCCGTCAAGCGCAATGGCGACGGCCTTCTTGGCAAGCGATTTGGAAATGGATTCGGCGACCTCGCGGCCGGTCGTACCGGCGGGGTAGCTGCGCACGGATCCATCGGGAAATGTAAGGGAAACAGCTTCAGACATTGTCTAATCTCCTGTCCAGTCCCGCCAACGAATGCGGGTGGTGTTGGAATAATGATTTGCCCGCGACAAGCGGACAGGCAGGCTGATAAAGGCTTTTGCCATTGCAGTCAAAGGCGAAGGATCGCTCAGCGAAGCATTTGCGCGAGACCATTGACCGTATTGGCGTTGCGGGTCGTGCCGATACCGAGCCTTTTGGTGGTCAGCACGGACAGCAGCCTGCTCTCGCTCGGCTTGCCGCAAAAATCGATCCATAGATCGCCGCCGGCAAGAGCGATCTTTTCCCTCCCGCGGTATTTCTCCAGCAATTCAAGGACGCCGTTGTCCAGCGGCGCCCGCATCACCCGAACGCAGACATCCGGCGGATCGCCCTGGGCGAAGGGATTGTCCGCCGCCAGTTTCAGCCAGTCGCCGCCCGAACGAACGAGAATATCGACATGTTTGCCGAAGCGGTCTTCGAAAGCGCGCTCCAGCCTGTCCTCAATCTCACGAACAGGTACCGCCCCGGCGCGAAAAACCAGATTTCCAGTCGCGACCAGCGTTCTGCATTCGGCAAATCCCAGCTCTTCCGCCATTGCCCGCAGATCGGACATGACGAGCCGCTTGCCCGCGCCGAGCACGATGCTGTGCAGCAGGGCCACATAGTCATTCATCGATGCAGGCTCCAGTAACGCCACGGCATCCACCAGCGCCTGCGGCCATCGAGCACTTCCGGCACCGGGTCCAGCCCGCTGGTGCCGCCCGGCCCGCAGCGCGCGACGCGAAACAGCGTCATCCAGCCGCCGGCCCAGAGCCCATGGCGGGCAATCGCCTCATAACCATATTCGGAACAGGTGGGGATATGGCGGCAGGAATTTCCGATGAAGCCGGATAGCGTCAGCTGATAAAACCGAATGAAACCGACGCCCAGAAGCCGCCCCGGCGTTTTGGCAAAGCTGCCCGCCCAGTTGCGGGATCGGCCCGCTTTTTCCGCCGTCTGCTGATGCCGGCAGCCCGGTTCGCCGCACATCGCCTAACCCGCGGCGTTGAGAGCCGGCCGCCCTTCGATCTGGTCGAGCGCATCGATCACCGCTTCGAAGGTCAGCATGGTGGAGGCATGGCGGGCCTTGAAATCGCGGACGGGCTGAAGCACCCGCATATCCTCGAAACGGCCCGTCGGCCCCTCACCGTCCTGTTTCAGCATGGCGAGCATGTCTTCCCGCGCCTGCCGGATTTCGCCGCTGGAAGCCCCGATGATGTGGTGTGCCATGATGGAGGCAGAGGCCTGCCCCAGTGCGCAGGCGCGAACCTCATGCGAAAACGCCGTCACGATGCCGCCTTCGACCTTCAGATAGACCTTGAGCTTGGAGCCGCACAGCCGGGAGTGTTTCTCGGCGCTGGCGTCGGCATCCTCAAGAACGCCGATGAGCGGAATATTCCCGGCAAAGTCCAGAATGCGATTATTGTAGATATCGTCCATCGTCGGTGCCCGGCGCGCTCAAGATTGCCCAAAAACAGGACAGGTCAAATTTTTCAAACACAGCGTTTGTCGCAGTGAAGCTTTCCTGCCCTTCATTCTCATTATATGCTAACGAGCTTTCTGGACATCAAGCCGTGATGAAATTAACGGCTCCGATACCGAAATAACAGCATCGGTCTTGCCAAAATGCTGTAAAACAACCAGATAGCAGCAACTGCGAACAAGAGTTCGCGATGAAAAACGAATTCAGGTGCGGCCTTTACCCGCATCGGGAGAGACGGAATGGATGCGATCGTGAAGAATTTCCCCGGCGCTGGCGCAAAACCCGACGTGGCAGAAGCTCGCCCAAGCCAGGCCGAAGCGGAAGAAGCAGTGCGCGTTCTTTTGCGCTGGGCAGGAGAAAATCCCGCCCGCGAAGGACTTCTGGATACGCCGAAGCGCGTCGCCAAGGCCTATCGCGAGCTTTTTGCCGGTTATGAGCTGAACGTTCAGGACGTGCTCGGCACGACCTTCGAGGAAGTCGGCGGTTATGACGATGTTGTGCTGGTGCGCGACATCCCCTTCTTCTCCCATTGCGAGCACCATATGGTGCCGATCGTCGGCAAGGCGCATGTCGCCTATCTTCCGGCGGGCCGCGTGCTCGGCCTGTCGAAGATCGCCCGCGTCGTCGAAATCTTCGGCCGCCGCCTGCAGACGCAGGAAAACATGACCGCGCAGATTGCCAGATCGATCGAGGAAACCCTGAAACCGCGCGGCGTGGCCGTCATGATCGACGCCGAACATATGTGCATGTCCATGCGCGGCGTAAACAAGCAGGGGTCGACGACGCTGACCACCAGCTTTACCGGTGTGTTCAAGAACGATCCGGCCGAACAGGTGCGCTTCATGACCATGGTGCGGAACCGCTAAGCGCCGGACCGAAGGCCGTAACGCGGTTTTCGGAAAATCCGATGCGCAAGAAAATTCAGAGTGGCGGAAGCAGATCCGTTTATCCGCCGCTCCCATCGTTCCGCCAGTTGATTTTCCGGGGTTACCATGTCCATTCCCTTTCCATCCGCCCCTGCGGATAAGGAAGTGCTCGAAAACGCAGGTCTTTTTTCGCCGAAATTCGATGCTCACGGCCTCGTTACCGCCGTTGTCACCGATGCGCGTGACGGCGAGTTGCTGATGGTCGCCCATATGAATGCGGAAGCCCTGTCGCTGACGCTGGAGACCGGCATCGCCCACTATTACAGCCGTTCGCGCGACAAGATCTGGAAGAAGGGCGAAACGTCGGGCAATCTGCAGACGGTGAAGGAATTCCGCACCGATTGCGATCAGGACGCCGTGTGGCTGAAGGTATCCGTCGCCGGCCATGACGCGACCTGCCACACCGGTCGCCGCTCGTGTTTTTATCGTACGGTCGAACTCTCCGACGGCCAGGCGGTGACGAAGATCACCGACGATACCCGCCATTTCGATCCGGCGACCACCTATTCCGCAACTTGAACGGCCACCTTCCATCGGCCGCACCAATTTGCTACCAATATAGCGGGTTCCGGGGATAGGACGGAGCCTGAAGGAACTGGCAGGGAGTGCGGTCATGTTGGGATGGGGAAATCGTCACAATCAACTTTCGGCTGGCAATCCCGAAGCCTTCGGCAACGAACCGCCGGTCACCCAGATCGTCGACACGCGCAGGATAGCGCTCGCCCTTGGCGGCGGGGCTGCGCGCGGCTGGGCTCATATCGGCGTCCTGCGGGCGCTGGATGAGGCCGGGGTGAAGATCGGCATGATCGCCGGCACCTCTATCGGGGCGCTGGTCGGCGGTTGTTATCTGGCCGGCAAGCTCGATGAGCTGGAAGAATTCGCCCGCTCGCTGACGATGCGCCGGATTGCCGGCCTGCTCGATCTCACCATCGGCGGCGGCGGGCTCTTCGGCGGTATGCGGCTGACCAAGCGCATGCAGGAACATCTGGAAGGCCTGCGCGTCGAAAACCTCGACCATCCCTTCATCGCCGTCGCGACGGAACTGCGCACCGGCCACGAGGTCTGGATTCACCAGGGCGATCTCGTCACCGCACTGCGCTCTTCCTATGCGCTGCCGGGCATTTTCGAACCCGTGCAGTGCAACGGCCGCACCCTGATCGACGGCGCGCTCGTCAACCCCGTGCCGGTTTCGGTCTGCCGGGCCTATGAGCAGGCGCTGGTCGTCGCCGTCAATCTGAATTACGACCTCTTCGGCCGTTCCGCCGTTGTCAAGCACGCCGCCTCGCCATCGCATGGGGGCGTCGCACCGGCGGTGGAAAGCCCGCCGCGTCCCGGCCTGCCGGGCGTCATGGTGCAGGCTTTCAACATCATTCAGGACAGGATTTCGCGCTCGCGCCTGGCGGGCGACCCGCCCGACCTGATGCTTCACCCCCGCATCAACGATATCGGCCTCTCGGAATTCCATCGCGCCAGCGAAGCCATCGACCGGGGATATGAGGAAACGCGCTCCCGCATTCCGGAGCTTGAGCGCATGCAGCAGGCGTTCCGGCGCTAGCGGCCCTGCTTTAAGCACGAAACGGATAGATGAAACGCCCAGCCGTGGTGAGACCATGTATTGGTATATCTCAATCCTGCCCCCGACCGACGAAAACACACTGTGCGACACGAATCGATTGGTCGGGTTTCTGGAAGAACAACCTGAACTCAAACGGACAAATGATGTCAGCTTTGCGTCGGCGGAGGGTCAGCCCTGGATTGACATCACCATCGTGAAAGGAACGGCCGATGGCAACTGGTCAAGCAGCGGCAAATTCATTTCACAGTTCAATCGGGTTGAAATTGTCTGCGCCGATTGTCCACAGCGAGACTTCTACGTGGACATATCCACCAAAATAGCCGACTTTCTTCAATAGCGATACGTGACGGAAGGCGATGTATGAGTCCCGGCCCGAGACTGAAGCTTTTCCAGCTGTCTGACGCCGGGACGCAAGATCATCCGGCAATATAGGCCTTGATGTGCTCCGCTTCGGCTTCGATCTCGCCAATCCGCGCCTTCACCACGTCACCGATGGAAATGATGCCGGCAAGGCGGCCGTTCTCTTCAACCGGCACATGCCTGAAGCGCCCGCCCGTCATGATTTCCATCAGCTCATCGGTGGTGGAATTGTGATGACAGCGAATGACATTCTTGGTCATGGCCACCGACACGGATTGCTGGAGGGAAGCGGCACCCTGGCCCGCCACGGCCTTTACGAGATCGCGCTCCGTGAAGATGCCGAGAACGACGCCATCGGCGTCGGTCACGACGACGGAACCGATCTTATGCGCGTGCAGCGTTCCTGCCGCCTCGCCGATGCTGACCTCCGGACCGACAGTCACGACGTTCCGGCCCTTGCGGTCGAGAAGATCCTTTACGAATGTTGGCATGCCTTCCTCCTCTTTTCAGCGATACGCAGCGCCGCAGTCTCCCCCGGCGGTTGCAAATCATGGGATATGGTGCGCTGAGGTCCGCATGAATGCAATCCCGGATGGGACGCGCGAAAGCAAATTTGCGCCACGGCCGACAAGGAGCGTGATCGGCTCAGACCAAGCGTCGATCGAAAAGCCCGAAGAACAGGAAGCCGAGCAGAAAGCCGAAGACATGGGCGTCCCAGGCGATTTCACCGCCGACATCGCCGAACAGCGGCACGCCGACCGCGATCAGCACATTGCCGAACAGCCACATCAGCGTGAAGATCAGCACGGTGCGGTTGGAAAGCGCCCCAAGAATGCTCTGTCGCGGCATCAGATGACCGAAGGAGGCGCTATATCCGCCACGCGCCGGGAAAGCGAAGCGGCAGGCCGCCCCCATCAGCGCCGAAACCACACCGGACGCCCCGATCAGCACCGTCACATCGCCCCAGTTCAGCGCCGCATGGCCGAAGGCGGAAACGGCGGCGGAAATGCACCATAACAGCACGAAGCGCACTGTTCCGATCCGGCGCAGAACGGGCGCTCCGAAGGCCATCAGCCACAATCCGTTAAAGAGAATGTGCTCGATGCCGCCATGCAGGAAAGAATAGGTCACCGGCGTCCAGAGCCATTCCAGCCCCTGCTGGGAAAACGGCACCGCATAACGCAGCGGAATGAAGCCGAAGGTGAAGATGAACCAGCCGTTGCCTTCCTCCGAAAGAAGATAGGCGGGAACGACATAAGCGACGATCAGCGCGGCCAGGATGCCGACCAGCAGCGATGGCAGGTTAAAGACGGGATTGTTCGTGTCGTCTTTCGGCTCCGGCGTTTCCGAAACCGGCGGCTGTTCGCCGTCCCCGTAGGACATGATCCCATCCCTGTCTTGGTCGAATTTTGCGTTCCCCGAGCAATATAGGAAGCCCGAACGAAAAAAAAGCCGTCCCGCCCTTGAAGCGCTCGACGCCCAAACCGCTATCGGCAAGGACGCCGGGCCGCGGGCGGTCCGGCTTGCGGGCCCGCCTTAAAATAACAGGCGACGCCATCGAATTGTGCTGACGGAGCTTTCCCCGACATGGCCGCTCCGATGCCACGACTATCGCCATTGGGCAATATCAACCTTTTGTTAACCTTAACAAATCCACTTGGCACGAAAATCGCTACACCTCCAGATACAGACGTTCGGATGGACATGATGTCCCAAAAACGAACATGGAGAGATGCTATGAAGAGCATGGCCGGACTGGACATATATGCCTATTGGGATGAGCTGCGCGGCAAGCGATCGGCCCCGCGACGCGAGGACATCGACCCCGCAAAGCTGAAACATCACCTTGGCGATCTTTTTATCCTCACGGACAAGGGAGAGAACACCCCGTTCTTCCGCCTTGCCGGTACTCGTCTTTGCGATCTGTTCGGCCGGGAATTGCGGGATCGCCCGTTTTCGGAATTGTGGCAGCCGGCAAATGCCGTCTTCCCCTGCCGCGTCGCGCGCGGCATCCTGCACCACCAGCTGCCCGTGGTCTTCGATGTCGAGGCGGAGGACAGCTATGGTGCGGCACCGCTGGCATTCGAAATGCTGCTCCTGCCGCTGCGCACCGATCCCGACGCCGCCCCAAGGTTGCTCGGAGCGCTGCTTGCGGAGCGGCCGCGAAACGAATTCGCCGCGCCCATCCAGTGCCTGTCCATGAAAAGCAGCCGCCTGCTGCGCCTGGACATCGCACCGGCAGCGTATCCGCTGAACAAGGGGGCCGAGGATACACCGCGCGCCGAAAGCTGCTGACGGACCTGTTCCAACGCTCTCCGCCCCTCCGGGAAAGGTCCGGCAGCACCGGAATCTCAAAAAAATACGTCAGAACTGTAACGATATTGCCGATCAGAAAAATTGTAGAGATTAAACAATACAGTCTGTTAACTCGCGCAAGGTAGAAACTTACCGTCATCATTCATTACAATTGCGCTGCCCATGTTTTCGTCCCGCTCGGTCAACACCGCCCAAATCCTGCGTCCGGTTGAGGAAGCTCATCTCGACGACGCCGTCCGTGTGTCCTTCACCGGCCGCCTGATGTTGCCCGATCATGAAGAATATGATTGCACCGCGACCGAGATGACCGCCGAAAGAGCGCAGTTCACCTGCTCGGGCATTGCCCGCCACGGTGACCGCGTCATCGCCTATCTCCAGCATATCGGCCGGATCGAAGGCACGGTGACATCGCTCACCGCATCGGGCTTCCTCATCGCCATCAACGCGCCGGAGCGCAAGCGGGAAAAACTCGCCGCGCAGCTCGCCTGGATCGCCAAGCGTCAATTGCTCGGCCTGCCGGAAGACCGTCGCCACGACCGCCTGACGCCGCGCAATGCGAGAGCCCAGCTCGTTCTGGAAGACGGTGTGCTCGTCGCCTGCCGGCTGATCGACCTTTCCCTGTCGGGTGCGGCAATCGAGATCGAAAACCGACCGCCGCTCGGAAGCCGCGTCCAGCTCGGCAAGAACATGAGCGGCAAGATCGTGCGCCACTTCATGGAAGGCGTCGCCGTCGAATTCGACCGCGTCCAGTCGCCCGACGCACTGATCGAATTTCTCTAAATAGTTCCACCCGGACACGGCAGGTTTTACGCCCGTAAGAATGCGCGCAGCATTTTCGGCGCGTTTTGCGCTCGCCCCAATCGCATAATTGCGAAGATTCCCGGACGGCGCCTTGGCGGTCTATGCTCTGTCTCCGCCCATATCGGGTTCACCAGCCGCTCCTGGCGTCAGGTGCTTTATTCTCACTTCTCGCTACCGAACTCCCATTTTCACGCCCTGACGCCTACAGCACGCGGCAGACCGACCCGGATCCACCATAGTCAGTAAAAAGGATGAGCGCGGCGGAACCTGTTGCGCCCTTGGCCAGATCATCAACGGCACGAAAATCGCTCCGCAAAACTTTTTTCCAGAAAAAATGCAGTTTTTTTGAAGTTTTTTTGTCGCTTTTTCCGGCCTGTACCAGCCTGAAACAGCCATCCCAAAACGGGAAATCCACCTCTTCGCCACGCGCCGCCAACCGGCCGTGCGCGACCACGGAAACCGCAGGACGCCGAAAACCGCTGTCAATACAGCGGTCTAGATGGCTACCAAAAGCCTAAAGCCAGGATGCGTAAAATTGTAATAAAATTTGCTTCAAACACGCATAAAAACTAGTTCGAATACAGTTCAAAACAACGGCTAATTTGCTGAAATTTAAGCTCAAATTGCGCTTCGCAAATTTCCGCCGGGTCAAAATATACCTGCGAATGTCTCCTCACCACGGGGAGACAAGCAATGAACAAGAACAACCGTTTCGTTTTCACTCTGATCGCATTCATCGTCAGCGCCTTCGCGCATCAGGCAAGCGCCTCGCCGGCCGCCGTCATGCGCGTCATCGGCAAGGCCAATCCGCCGATCGGCCACTATGAATTCTGCCAGACCTATCAGAGCGAATGCCAGCCGACCTCGCTGGACAACGGCCCGATGAAGCTGACCGAAGAGCGCTGGAAGACGATGCTCGACGTCAACTACACCGTCAACACCACCATCACGCCGATGACCGACATGGAAATCTATGGCGTCGAAGAGCGCTGGGCCTATCCCACCACGGTCGGCGATTGCGAAGACTTCGTGCTCCTGAAGCGCAAGATGCTGATGAACAAGGGCTTCTCCGCTTCCAACCTGTTGATCACCGTGGTTCTGCAGCCGAATGGCGAAGGCCACGCCGTTCTGACCGTCCGCACCGATCGTGGCGATTTCGTTCTCGACAACATGCGCAACAAGGTCATGAACTGGTCGGAAACCGAATATACCTACCTGAAGCGTCAGGACACCGCCAATCCCGGCCGCTGGGTGAAAATTCAGGATGGCCGCGCCACCAATGCGGTCGGCGGCATCAACTGACCGTACGACCGACCCGTCTCCCCAAATGAAAAAGCCGGCTCCGCAAGGATGCCGGCTTTTTCATGTTCAAATCCGTTGAGCGTCAGAGCAGCCCAAGCTCCGCCAGTTCCCTCCTGAGATCGGAAGGCATATCTTCGCCGCCCGTGCCGCCGCCGAGATCGCGGGGCGCCTCGTCGTCCTTCAGGTAACGCCAGCCCTGAAACGGGCGCTTCGGCGCAGGTGAGGTTTCGATAACCTCGGGGCCGAGAATGAGATCGCAGCGGGAAATGCCGTCTTCCCCCTTGAAGGAGCGGATATCGAGAAGTTTCTGCCGCGCCTGCACCTGCCCCTTGATGACCCAGTAGAGCGAGCCGCCCTCGAGCAATTCCTCGACACGTTTCGGGATCATGCGGGTGGTGTGGACGCTGTGCGGCTCAAGGCCTGCGGCAATTGCGGTCAGAGCACGATGCGCGACCCAGTCTCTCAAGTCCTGAATTGAATCCGCGCCGACGCAAAGTTTGATGAGATGTAGAGGCATGGTTCTATCAATGCCTTTTTGCGGCGGGCGTCAAGCATGGCAACCATGCCTGACGCCCTGCCCGCTCAGCACTCCACAACGTTCACGGCAAGGCCGCCGGTGGAGGTTTCCTTGTATTTCTCGCTCATGTCGTTGCCGGTCTGGCGCATGGTCTCGATACAGGCATCGAGCGGCACGAAATGCTGGCCGTCGCCCTTCAGCGCCAGCGAGGCCGCCGTCACCGCTTTCACCGCGCCCATGGCATTACGTTCGATGCACGGCACCTGCACAAGCCCGGCAATCGGATCGCAGGTCATGCCGAGATGATGCTCGAGCGCGATCTCGGCGGCATTTTCCACCTGTTCCGGCGATCCGCCCATGACCGCGGCAAGGCCTGCCGCCGCCATGGCGGAAGCCGAGCCCACCTCGCCCTGACAGCCCACTTCCGCGCCTGAAATCGAGGCATTGTGCTTGATGATGCCGCCGATGGCCGCCGCCGTCAGCAAAAAGTCGCGCACGTCATCGACGCTCGCATCCTCATGGAAATGCCGGAAATATCTGACGGTCGCCGGAACGACGCCTGCCGCACCGTTGGTCGGCGCGGTCACCACGCGGCCGCCGGCAGCATTTTCCTCGTTCACGGCCATGGCGTAAACGCTCAGCCAGTCATTGGCCATGACCGGGTTTAACCGGTTGCTGCGCCATTCCGCATTCAGCTTCTCGTAAATGGAGCGGGCGCGGCGGCGCACCTTCAGGCCGCCAGGCATGATGCCGTCCACTTTCAGACCGCGCTCGATGCAGCCGTTCATCGCTTCCCATATCTGGTCGAGACGCTCGTTCAGCTCCTCGCGGGAAACCACCGTCTCCTCGTTGGCGCGCTTCATCTGGGCGATGGTGCGGCCGGAACGGGCCGCCATATCCAGCATTTCCCGCGCGGTGGCGAAGGGATAGGGCACGCGCGGACCGTTATCGATGGTCTTGCCGCGCTGCTTGATCGCCTCCAGCTCCGTATCGGTCACGACGAAACCGCCGCCGACGGAATAATAGATGCGCTTGATGAGCAGCCTGCCCTGATTGTCGAAGGCGGAAAAGGTCATGCCGTTGGCATGGCCGGGCAGCGGGTTCTTCTTGTCGAAGACCAAATCTTCAGCCGGGCGGAACACATAGGAAGGATGGCCGGGCGGCGTCACGGTGCCGGCCTTTTCCACCGTCTCGATAATGGCGTCCATCGCATCGGGATCGACAATATCCGGCCGTTCGCCGGTGAGGCCGAGAATGACGGCACGCCCGGTACCGTGGCCGATGCCGGTAAAGGCGAGCGAGCCATGCAGGCTGACCTTCAGCTGCGCAACGGCCGCGCCCGCCGGCCGCGGCCACTCATCGCTGAGGATCAGCGCCAGAAAGCGGTTGGCTGCCGTCATCGGCCCCATCGTATGGGAGCTCGAAGGACCGATACCGATCTTGAAGACGTCAAAGACCGAAAGAAACATGAAGTTCGCCTTGAATAAGAATGGATTCCACCACCATCATATCCAAAGCCGAAACGGATCGCCACAAAAGAGCGTCAGCGGTTTGCGCAGCTGCGACATAATTGCCTTCAAACGAAAACAGCACGGTTTCCAAAGGAAAACCGCGCCGTTTCAAAACCCGTCATTCAGGAGAGATGCTTATGGGCTGCCAAAAATGTACGTCAATGCGAGAAAAGCGGCAAAGCCTGCAAGTGCGCGCAACGTGACGCCCCAGCAGGATTTCTGAGCGGTTTCTTCCATGATTACTCCAGCTATTCACTCTCCGGGGGATCTTCAAGACCCGGCCCGTTGAGGCAAGCATTTATTAAAATCCGGCGGCGAAGGCAAATGCAAAAAGCGGCTAAATGAAGGCGTTTTTGACGGGCTGCCATTCGCCCCGTGCATAGGTATGTGAAAAAACAAGGTGTTAGCGTGAGGCCCGCATAAGCGCCATTTTGGCGATCGCCGCAATTTGGACTAAAGTGTAACTGTTATTTAAAGCTTATGCACAAACGCCTGTTGAAAACTCCGGCCGCCGGCACGTTATGGTCGAACTTCCCGCGTGGAAATACTGCGCCTTGAAAGGGCGTAACCTGTGCTTTATCGACGATGGCAACGGCAACGATGCGAGTCACCCCATGCAGCAGGCATCCTCCTTCCCCGATCGCGAAACGGTCGCATCGAAGCTCACTTCGCTTGCAAGCGAGGATAAAGCCTGGGTGCTGCTGTTGATGGAAAACGCCCTGCAGGACGAAAACCTGCTGGCAGGCCTCAATCTTTATCTCGACCAGCAGACCAATGCCCGCTTCCTCAACAGCCTGAAACTGGAAACGACCGGCGAATGGCTTGGCGGCAATGCCCCTGCCCGGCTGCAGATTCGCATCACGGAAACCGCAAGGGCGAGCCAGCACCCCGCTTTTCTCGCCTTCCGCAAGGGATTGACGGCATCGGCCGGTCTCGAAAAAGCCTATCCCAAGGCGCCGATCTGATCGTTCAGGCTAATCCGGCACCCTGTCGACAACGGCGATGATCGGCCCCATCAGGAACAGCGAGTCCCGCCTTTTCATCGCGGGAATATCGACGCTAGATATGGTGCCGTCGAGATAGAGCGCATTCGGCGCGTCCAGCACATCCCTGAACAGCGTGGCGAAGTCGTAAAAGCGCACTGTATTTTCCGAAATGGCGAAATGCACCATGCCATCGCGGGAAACGCCGACGCCGTTACGCCGCTTCAGACTGTCGCTATCGGGCAGAAAGCGCGGATGCAGCTTGCCATCGATGACGAGCATCGGCCCGGATTGCGTGGCGAAGTCCGGCTTGGGATCCGCTGCAAGATAGGCCTGCGTTTCCAGCACGCCTGCCGCGGCCCCCTTCAGATAAAACACGCCATTGGGCAGAAGATGAAAATTGCCCCAGCCGCCGCCGGTGCTGATCGGCGAGCGTTCGATGCCATTTTCGATAAAGAGCCCGACGGGGGAATAGTCCGAATGGTACATGCCGCCATTCATGGCGAAGACGCTGAACATGTGCTGCCGCCACAGCGCCGACGAGAGAGCGGCGAAGGAACCGTATCCCTGGCCGGAGACATGATCGCGGTCGTAAATCCGGATGGTGCTTTTTGCCGGATCGAAACTGCAGACCGTATAACGACCGCCGGCATGGTCCATGATCCTGCAGAAATCCGCCTGCCCGCCAGCCTCAGCCGAAAATGGCAACAGCAAAGGCAACAGCAGCTTCGCCAGTCTTTTCATCGATCCGTTCATGCCCGCCCCGTGATTCTCGTCGGGGCACATTCGCAGGAAAATTCGGTCAAAGAAAAGGCGTCACCCGTGTTTCAGGATGACGCCGGACCTTTAAGGGGAGATGTCGTCAGCGACGGGCGGCGCGGTCCACATTGCGGCCTGCATCCTGCGTCGCGTCGACGGCGTTCGCCGTGTCACGACCCATGCCGCGAATGGTGTTACCGCAGGAGCTCAGGGTGACAACGGTCAACAAAGCCACGAAAACGGTCGAAAGAATGCGTGTGATCATGTGAAAATACTCCCCTATGACTTGCCGTCCAAAGGCAAGTACCGATGTGATATGCGTCACAATAACGTGAGTCACAAAAATCCGTTCCAGCGGCATTTCAAAAAATCCTGTCGATGAAAATTAACATGGTTTTGAAGTTCACGCGTGAAACTCGGCGTCTGGATCATGGCTTAGGAAAATCCCGTGGGTGATATGACTGACATCAACAATCGGCTTCTGGTGATGACGGCGGGCGGGGTGAACCCCAATGTCATGATCAATGCGCTGGCGGCCCGATTTCCCGACATCCATGTTTTCATGGAGCAGCCGGAAAGCAAGTCGGTCATTCTCAGGCGACGCGCACGACGGCTCGGCTGGATAGTCGCTGCGGGTCAGATGGCGACGATGATCGCCTCGCGGCTCGGCAAACGCTTCACGCTTCGCAGAAGCGATGCGATCATCGCCGAACACGGCCTTTCTCCCGATCTCCACCACAGCCTTCCCGTCACCCAATTCGCCTCGCTCAACGATGAGGAATGCCGCAAGGCCGCCAATCTGCTGAAACCGGCGGCGATCTTCACCATTTCCTGCCGCCTGCTGACACCGACCACGCTTCAGGCCCTGCAATGCCCGGTCATCAATTTCCACGCCGGCATCAATCCCGCCTATCGCGGGCAGATGGGCGGATACTGGGCGCTGGTGGAAAAAGACCGCGGCAATTTCGGCGCGACCGTGCATCTGGTCGACAAGGGCGTGGATACCGGTGCCACGCTCTACGAGAAGCGGCTGAAACCATCCCCTTCCGACACGATTGCCACCTATCCGCTGCTTTTGACCGCCGCTTCGGTGGATATCGCCGTCAGCGCCATCGAGGACGCCCTTTCCGGCAGCCTTGCGCCGCAGCCGCCCTCACCCGGCAAATCGGTACTGCGCTTCCCGCCGACCATCTGGACCTGGCTTTGGAACGGCATGACGAAACGGATCTGGTGAAGCCGCGCGTCAGAGATTGGAGCCGAGCTTCGTCGCAGATGCAAGCCTGTCTTGCCGCAACAGGCACAGACTTCGCCGCAAAATAGGTGCATGATAATAAAAAGGATCACGCACAAATTGCCCGATATTTCCGCCGCTTCCATCATTCCCGCCTCCATCGAAGCCTCGCCCGCGCAGGTGCTTGGCTCGACCGACCTTGCCGGTCTCTTTCCGCAGGGTGTGCGCGTCTATCTCACCGACACTGGAGCCGCCTCGCAGGAAAGGCTCGTCGAAGCCGCAGGACATTTGCGCGACCTCGGTTATGAGCCGGTGCCGCATCTTGCAGCGCGGCGCATCCCCTCCCGGGCAGCGTTTGAGGAACAGGTAAAACGGCTTGCCGGAGAAGCGGGCGTAACCGATGTTCTGGTTGTCGGCGGCGGCGTCGACCGGCCTGCCGGTCCCTTCGCATCCAGCATGGACATGCTGTCCACCGGCATTTTCGACCGTTACGGCATAAGGCAGATCGCCATCGCCGGCCACCCGGAAGGCAGCCCCGATTTCAACGAGGAGACGGCGATGGCCGCACTCAGGCTGAAACGCGATTTTGCCGAAAGAAGCAATGCCGCAATGCGCATCGTCACCCAGTTCGGTTTCGATCCCGCGCGTTTCATCACCTGGGCGGAAGGACTTGCGGCGTCAGGCATCGAGCTTCCGGTGCATATCGGCGTTTCCGGCCCGGCCAAGATCACGACGCTCTTGAAATATGCCGCGCTTTGCGGCGTCGGCAATTCCATCGCCTATCTCAAGAAGAACGCGCTTTCGCTGACAACGCTTGCCAAGGGCCATTCACCGGAAAGCATCGTCGGACCCATCGAGCGGCACTGGCAGGCCAATCCGCAAGGGCCGATCCGGCAAATTCACGTCTTCCCCTTCGGCGGATTGCAGAATTCGGCCGACTGGCTGGTCAAGCGTGGAAGCTGGCAAACCGGCGCGGCGGACCGTTCGGCATCGCCGGATTCGATGGCGGGCTAAAAACCGCGATTCTAACGGCGCGACGGGCCACGGCCGCCGCGCACCTCCAAGACCTCAGGCCGCCTTGGCGACTTCGACAAAAGCGTTTCGAATGCTTTCAGCCACGGCAAGAACAGGGCGCGACGCCTTGTCACCCATGATCAGGCGGATATCGAAACAGCCGAGTTCCGGCAGGCCTTCCTTGTCGCCCAGAATGACCATGTCGTTCTGCACATAGGATCGCGGCAGCGGCGCGATGGCGAGATCGGCGGCAATCGCCGCGCGCTGCGCCATGGTATGGCCGCTGAGATAGGCCACGCGGAAATTGCGGCCGCGCTTTTCCAGCGAATGGATCGCTTCCGAGCGCCAGATGCAGCCCTCTTCCCAGATGGAGATCGGCAGCGGATCGCGCAGATAGGCGGTGCCGCATTTGGCGCCCGCCCAGACCAGACGCTCGCGCATCAGCACCTCGCCCGTATCCCGAAGGGGATGGGAGGCACAGTTGACGAGGGCGAGATCGAGCCTCTGCTCATCCATGCGCTTATAAAGATTGGAGCTGGAATCGATGGTGACGTCGATCATGATGCCGGGGAAAGCCTCGGCAAAACGCTTGAGAATGCCCGGCAGCAGGCCACGCTCGCCAATATCCTCCGGTGCGCCGAGACGAACGACACCGGAAAGCTCGGGCATGACGAAACGCGACACCGCCTCGTTGGACAGCGCAATCATGCGTCGCGCATAGGTCAGAAGCGTCTCCCCATGCGCCGTCAATGTCACCGAACGGGCATCGCGCAGGAAAAGCGTCGTTTTCAACTGCTCTTCAAGCTTCTTGATCTGCATGGAAACGGCGGACGGCGTTCTGAACACCACTTCTGCGGCGGTGGAGAAATTTCCCGTTTCCGCGATGGCGACGAAGGTTCTCAATATGTCGTTATCCAGCAACGGCAGCGGTTGGCGGAAAGTCACGGTCATGGCACGCACCTTCAAATATTTTGATTTATAGATGGATATCATTTCGTTTGATTGAATGTCAACAAGCGCGCACCATCCGGGACATCGATTGACGGGGCGGATTTAGCCTCGTCGGCAAGCGCATACCGAAGTCGCAAACAGGATCGTGGTTCAGGAAAGGATCAAGACATGACCATGATACATTATCTCCCCGTGGCGAACCGTTCCTCGAACCGCCCGTCATCCACCGGCTGGCTTCATCGCCTGTCCGACCATGTTGCCGCCCGTTACGCCGCATGGCGTCGCGAAAAAATGCTTCGCGCACTGGAGGCATTGCCGCCTGAAACATTGAAGGATATCGGATGGCCGACGACGGACAACAGCCGCATAAACGTCATCCGCAGATGACATTCAACCGGTGGCTCGCAACGTTTCTGGACGTGCGAGCCATCCCTGCCCGTCCTTCGAATGGAGGGATAAGGGCGCAAAATAGCCTGCCTGTTTTACATGCGACACACCGCCTTTTTTAAAGGCTTGTCGCAAAATTTGCATATTTCAAAAGCTATTTTTTGACAGCCCCGATTCCACGGCGTATTTTTCGTTAAAGATGTCGTAAACAGGACATCCAGAAGACCAATTCCAAGGGAGGAATTGCGTATTCGCAACGGAGCACGGGCAAATGAGCAGAAACTCCCAGAAGAAGCGCTCAATCGTCTTTTTTCTCATTCCGCAATTTACCATGCTGCCATTCGCCGCAGCGGTTGAAACGCTTCGCATCGCCAACCGAATGTTGGGCTATCAGGCCTATGAGTGGCGTCTCTCCTCGCTCGATGGCCAGAAGGTCATGTCGTCAAGCGGCATCTGTCTTGAGCCCGATACCTGTCTTGCCGATGAGCGGCGCTACGTCAGCGGCGAAAACCGCCCGGAAATGGCGATCATCTGTTCGGGCATCGATGTGGATCAACACATCAACAAATCCGTCAATGCCTGGCTGCGCGAAGCCTATAATCGCGGCATCGCCATCGGCAGCCTCTGTACCGCCGCCCACATTCTCGCACAGGCGGGCCTTTTGAACGGCAAGCGCTGCGCGATCCACTGGGAAAACCTGCCCGGTTTTTCCGAAGCCTTCCCGCAGGTGGAAGTCTATGCCGACCTCTTCGAAGTCGACAGCAACATCTATACCTGCGCCGGCGGCACGGCCTCGCTCGACATGATGCTGAGCCTGATCGGCCAGGATTTCGGCGAAAACCTCGTCAACCGCGTCTGCGAACAACAATTGACCGACCGGGTGCGCAGCCCCAATGACCGCCAGCGCCTGCCGCTGCGCGCCCGCCTCGGCGTGCAGAACAGCAAGGTTCTGTCGATCATCGAATTGATGGAAGGCAATCTTGCCGAACCGCTGTCGCTGCTCGATATCGCCGACGCCGCCGATCTGTCGCGCCGGCAGGTGGAGCGTCTCTTCCGCCAGGAAATGGGCCGCTCGCCCGCCCGCTATTATCTCGAAATCCGCCTCGACCGCGCCCGCCATCTGCTGGTGCAATCGGCCATGCCGGTGGTCGAGGTCGCCGTCGCCTGCGGTTTCGTCTCCGCCTCGCATTTTTCCAAGTGTTATCGCGAAATCTACAATCGCACGCCGCAGCAGGAGCGCGCCGAACGCAAACTCCTTATCAGCGCATCGCGAATGGCGACGGCGAGCCAGGCAGGCAAGGCCGCGCATTGAATGCGGGCTGAATGCCGCAAACGCGACGGACTTGCTTCAGGGATAAACCTCTCCTTCGTCATGCCGGACTTGATCCGGCATGTAGCCACGGGGCGTCTGCGCCGTGAGAAGAGTCTTCTGCGGTCAAGGACTTGATCGCACTGGACCCCGGATCCAGTCCGGGGTGACGGAGTGCGGATGATGGAACTGTGGTAAGATCGCAGGTTCAGCGAGCGGCCAGCAAAGACCCGGTTCACAGGACTGCCACAACACAATCAGACCAAGTCACCCAAACGGCCGAACCGCATGGGCAAGGTCTTCCGCCGTCAAGCCGTCGCCTGCCCTACGGGCGGCCTCGCCATGCAGCCAGACACCGGCCGCGGCTGCTTCGAAAGCGGGAGCTCCCTGCGCCAGCAGCGCGCCGATGATACCGGCCAGCACATCGCCTGATCCAGCCGTCGCAAGGCTCGCGGGAGCATTGGTGTTGACCAGCGCCCGGCCATCCGGCGCGGCAATCACCGTATCCGCGCCCTTATAGACCAGCACGGCGCCGCTGCGCGCCGAGGCGACCTGCGCCTTCTCGATCTTGCTCAGCATCCTGTCGGCGGCAAGATCGGGAAACAGTCGTGCAAACTCGCCCTCATGCGGCGTCAGCACGAATTTGCCCGTGCCTAACGTGACGTGCGCAAACAGGTCCTCCTTGTGATCCCTGAAAGCCGTGATCGCATCGGCATCCAGCACCACCGCCTTGTCTCCAAGCAGGGACACGAATTGCCGCGCCTTTTCGAGATCGCCGAAACCCGGGCCGAGAACGAAGGTGCCATGACGCCCATCGTCCAGCCACGACCGTAGATCGTCGGCATCGTCCACCGCTGCGTTCATCACCGCCGTCAGCGTGACGGAGAGCACGTCGAGCGCTTGCCTCGGCGCAGCGATGGTGACGATCCCCGCCCCCGCCTTCAGTGCCGAAAGCGCGGTCATGCGGCTTGCGCCCGTCGCATGGGCCGGGCCGGAAAAGACGGTCAGATGCCCGCGACGGAATTTATGGGTTTCCATATCGGCATGAGGCAAGGCATCCCGCCAGATCAGCGGGCTATTTTCCGCCACCGATCCCGCATGGGCGTCAAGGATGCGGGACGGAATGCCGATATCGAACACCTCGAGCGTTCCACAAAGCTCCCGCCCCGGCATCAGCAGATGACCCGGCTTGCGCGCCATGAAGGTCACCGTCCGCTCGGCCCTGAACGAAGCGCCGAGAGGCACGCCCCGCCTGCCGCAGAGGCCCGAGGGCAGGTCGACGGCGAGAACCGGCACCTTCGCCCGCGTGACCGCCTCGATCACCCGTATGAGTTCCTGCGGAACATCGCGGGACAATCCGGCCCCGAACACCGCATCGATCACCACGTCGCCGGCAAGAGGCGAATAGCCGTCAAGCGGCAGCGGCGCCGCGCCGCTCCGCTCGAATGCCGTCCGTGCATCGCCCCTGAGTGCGCCGACATCGCCGAGATGATGAACCGCGACGACCGCCCCGCTCTGCAAAAGCGCCCGCGCCGCCACATAACCATCGCCGCCATTGTTGCCGCCGCCGCAGAGCACGACGAAACGCTGCGCCTGCGGATAGTGACGCAGCACCGAGGCCGCAACCGCCTGCCCCGCCCGCTCCATCAGGTCATAAAGAGGAATGCCGGATTGCCCGGCCGCCGCATCGATGCGGGCCATGGCAACAGGATCGATCAGGAAGAGGTGCGGGGATTTCATGTCCCGATCATCCCTTCAAAACGCCGGAAAGGCAATCGATACAAAAATAAGCAAATAGCCATGTCTAAATAATAGACAAATGCATAAAATATAAACAAACAGCCATTCCCCCTGTTCGCGCCTTTCCAAATATTCAAAAAAACTAAAATAATACAAATTCACAGAAATGCTGATGGATTTTTCGGGTTTCCGCGAGAAATTGGCTGGAAAAGCGCAAAAAGCGAATGCATTTTGTGTCGGAAAGCCGGGGGATCGAAGTTTTTTCTTCAAGCCCGCTTCCGATCTGGCACAATACGTGCATTCTTGTGGCAGAGCGGGAGTTACCTGCTTTAACGGGAGAAGCGGAGAGATATTTTCTCATGAAAAAGATCGAAGCGATCATTAAGCCTTTCAAGCTCGATGAAGTGAAGGAAGCCCTTCAGGAAGTCGGACTTCAGGGAATCACGGTCACGGAAGCAAAAGGCTTTGGTCGTCAGAAGGGCCACACGGAACTCTACCGCGGAGCGGAGTACGTCGTGGACTTTTTGCCGAAAGTGAAAGTCGAAGTCGTATTGGCGGATGAGAATGCGGAAGCCGTCATCGAGGCGATCCGCAATGCGGCGCAGACAGGACGTATCGGCGACGGAAAGATTTTCGTTTCCAATGTCGAGGAAGTCATCCGCATCCGTACCGGTGAAACAGGCGTGGACGCCATATAATCAAGAACGTCCCGAGCCGGGGAGGCTTGGGTTTTCACCTCGTCATCATCACACTCAAGGAAAACGTTTAAATGACGACCGCAAACGATATCTTGAAGCAGATCAAGGATAACGACATCAAGTTCGTGGACCTGCGCTTTACCGACCCCAAGGGCAAGCTGCAGCACGTCACCATGGATGTTGTCTGTGTGGACGAAGACATGTTCGCCGATGGCGTCATGTTCGACGGCTCCTCGATCGCCGGCTGGAAGGCCATCAACGAGTCCGACATGGTGCTGATGCCCGATCCGGCCACCGCCCATATCGACCCGTTCTTCGCCCAGTCCACCCTGGTCGTCCTTTGCGACATCCTCGACCCGGTCTCGGGCGAAGCCTATAACCGCGACCCGCGCGGCACCGCCAAGAAGGCCGAAGCCTACCTCAAGGCGTCGGGTATCGGCGACACCGTTTTCGTTGGCCCGGAGCCGGAATTCTTCGTCTTCGACGACGTGAAGTACAAGGCCGATCCCTACAACACCGGCTTCAAGCTGGATTCGTCTGAACTGCCGTCCAACGACGACACGGATTACGAGACCGGCAACCTCGGCCACCGTCCGCGCGTCAAGGGCGGTTATTTCCCGGTTCCGCCGATCGACAGCCTGCAGGACATGCGCTCCGAAATGCTGACGGTTCTGGCCGAAATGGGCGTGGTCGTCGAAAAGCACCACCACGAAGTGGCCGCCGCACAGCACGAGCTGGGCGTGAAGTTCGACACGCTGGTATCCAGCGCCGACAAGATGCAGATCTACAAGTACGTCGTGCACCAGGTCGCCAATGCCTATGGCAAGACGGCAACCTTCATGCCGAAGCCGATCTTCGGCGACAACGGCTCGGGCATGCACGTTCACCAGTCGATCTGGAAGGGCGGCAAGCCGACGTTTGCGGGCGACGAATATGCCGGCCTCTCCGAGACCTGCCTCTATTACATCGGCGGCATCATCAAGCACGCCAAGGCCATCAACGCCTTCACCAACCCCACCACCAACTCCTACAAGCGTCTGGTGCCGGGTTATGAAGCGCCGGTTCTGCTCGCCTACTCCGCGCGCAACCGTTCCGCATCGTGCCGTATTCCCTTCGGCTCCAACCCGAAGGCAAAGCGCGTCGAAGTCCGCTTCCCGGACCCGACCCAGAACCCCTATCTCGGTTTTGCGGCCATGCTGATGGCCGGCCTTGACGGCATCAAGAACAAGATCCACCCCGGCAAGCCGATGGACAAGGACCTTTACGACCTTCCTGCGAAGGAACTGAAGAAGATCCCGACCGTCTGCGGCTCGCTGCGCGAAGCGCTGGAAAGCCTCGACAAGGATCGCAAGTTCCTGACCGCCGGCGGCGTGTTCGACGACGACCAGATCGACTCGTTCATCGAGCTGAAGATGCAGGAAGTCATGCGTTTCGAAATGACCCCGCATCCGGTCGAATTCGACATGTACTACTCGGCCTGATCGGCCTTTGGAGCGCTCCCATCGGGGCGCTCCATCCATTCCGGCGGTTTTCCCTGGAAAGCCGCCGTTTTCTTTTGAAGCCCAGCCATCATTGCGAAGAATGTCGAACAAGCCAGCCTCTCAGCAAACGCGCCTCACGGACTGGCTCATCTTTCTGGCGGTGCCGTTCTTTTTCTCCAGCAATGTCATTTTCGGCCGTGGCGTCGTCGGCGAAGTCTCGCCTTTCATCGCCGCCTTCATCCGCTGGATCGGCTCGACCCTCATCATCGCCCCCTTCATGATCGCCGACTGGCGCAACTGCCTTGCCTTCGTGCGGCGGAAAACGCTGCTCTGGCTCGTCCTCGGCATTCTCGGCATGGGCATCTGCGGCGGCGTGGTCTATTGGGGGCTGACCATGACGACGGCCGCCAACGGCACGCTGATCTACACCACATCCTCGCTGTTCATCATCCTGTTCCAGCGCATCTTCCAGGGCCGCCCGATCCGGAAGCTCGAAGTGGCGGGCATGGTCATCGCCTTTGCCGGTGTGGCGGCCATCGTGCTCAAGGGCGATATGTCCGCTCTCTGGCACCTGAATTTCAACATTGGCGATTTCGCGATCCTGACTGCGGCCATCGCCTTTGCGGTCTATTCGCTGCTGCTTCGCGATCCCGCCGCACGGCAGATGGCCTCTTTCAGCCTTTTCGGCCTGATCGCCTTTTCCGGCGCGCTCGTGCTTCTGCCGCCGGCGGCTCTGGAACTGGCGCAGGGCGGCATGTTGCCCGCCACGCCAATGGCCTGGGCCAAGATCGGCGGTATCATCCTGTTCGCCTCACTATTGGCCTTTTATTGCTTCACCCATACGGTGCGCGTCTTCGGTCCCGCCACCGCTGGCATCACGCTTTACATGATGCCGCCAGTCTCGATCCTCATGGCCACGCTGTTTCTGGGGGAGACTTTCGAGACCTATCACGCCATCGGCATCGTGCTGGTCACCGGCGGCGTCATCATCGCCACCGCGCCCATCGGCAGAAGGCGCTGAACGCGGAAGGCAGACCGGCGCCAAAACCGCTAGGTCTTGATATTTCGCATTCCGATACCAACTAGTATTGGGAAAGGAAGTACATGCCATGAAACAAAGAAACGCAAAATTCACGCTTGGCGAAATCGTCCGCCACAAGGTGTTTCCGTTCCGCGGTGTGGTGATCGACGTGGACCCGGAATATGCCAATACCGAGGAATGGTGGAACGCCATCCCTGCGGAAATCAGGCCGGATCGCGACCAGCCCTTCTATCATCTTCTGGCCGAAAACGAGGAGACGGAATATGTCGCCTATGTTTCCGAACAGAACCTCGTCCACGACGAAAACGAGACGCCGCTCCGAAATCCCAATATCGGCCGCATCTTCGACAAGGCGCCGAACGGCGAATGGCGCCCGAAAATGTCGACGGCGCATTGACGCCCGTCAAATTTCTCCCCTCCCTCCCAGGGGCATAAAAAAACCGGTCTGTCGCCAGACCGGTTTTCCTGTTTTTGGAGCTTACGCTGCAATCAGGGCTTCGGCGCGCCCTTGGCAGCGTCCTGTGCGGCTTCCAGCTTCTTGCGGGCCTCTTCAGCCTTCTTCTGCATGCCTTCCTGCAGGCTGCGCTGGCTTTCGGCAAGCTGCGACTGGGTGATCGCCGGGCCGTCATAGGCGCCGGTGAAGCCGGAGAGCGCGATCTTGATGGGGTTCGGCGCGCGACGGAAGTTGATGGAGGTGAAGACCACCTCGCTACCCTTCTTCAGGGAAGCGATCATGGCGTCCGTCAGCGGAACTTCGGCCGTGCACTTGTCGGGAAGGCAAACGGCGTAATCGAGCTTCTGGCCCTTGCCGCCGTCGATCTGCATCATCACGCCCGGAGGAACGAGACGCGCGGTCGGAACGGAAACCTGCAGCAGCTTGCGGTTGACCTTGCCTTCAACGGTGATGAGGCCGACGGCGGTGATCATCTGGCCGTTCTGGGCAAGAACCACGTTCTGCACGACGCAGACATCGTTGTCTTCCTGCTTGGAGCAGGTCTTGAACCAGCCGAGCGGCGGAGCGCCGGCGCCCTGAGCGGCGGGAGCCGCATCCTGCGCCTGCGAGATGGCCGGAGCGGACATTGCGCCGAGAGAAAGGACCAGAGCGGACAGAACCGTCCGGGTGAATGTGTTTGCCTTGTGCATCATAAGAGTTCCGTCTCCTGAATGTCTGCCAGAACAGAACCGCAAGATCCTGTTCGCCGATGGCGGTATCCTTCTGCCCGTTCAACTGTCGTTTAAATGAGGCAAATGCGTGACCCGTCTCTTCCGGTCCCCCTGTTACATGCCGATCGCGGCGATATCCAGCACTTCTTTAACTTTTTCTTGAGCTGACCCAAGATTTCCCGCCGTTGCATGGGTCATGCAATGTCCGTGTGCTACATATCTGCCAGAATCATGACGATAAACCGGTCAGGTCCACATATCGGACTGACCGTTGAGACAGGATAGTGACATGCGCAACCTTGCGGCCCTCATCCCCGCATTGTTCCTTCTGGGATCATCCCTGCTTCCCGCCGGAACCGCCCTGGCACAGCCGCTTCACGGCATTTCCATGCACGGCACACCCGCCCTGCCGGCAGATTTCCGCCACCTCCCTTACGTCAATCCGGACGTGAAGAAAGGCGGCCGCATCTCCTATGGCGTCGTCGGCACCTTCGACAGCCTCAATCCCTTCGTTCTCAAGGGAATGCGCACCACCGCACGCGGCGTCTGGGACCCGGAATTCGGCAATCTTCTTTACGAACCGCTGATGCTGCGCTCCAGCGACGAGCCTTTCAGCCTTTACGGCCTGCTCGCCGAAACCGCGGAGTGGGATGAGGAGCGCAGCTTCGTCCAGTTCAACCTCAACCCGAAGGCAAAATGGTCCGACGGCGAGCCGGTGACCGCGGATGACGTCATCTTCACCTTCAACCTCCTGAAGGAAAAAGGCCGCCCACCCTTCAACACCCGTCTGGACGGCGTGGCGAAACTGGAAAAAATCGGCGATCGCAGCGTGCGTTTCACCTTCAATGACAAGGCGAACCGCGAAACGCCGCTCATTCTCGCCTCCTCCACCCCGATCCTGCCGAAACATGCGATCGATCCGGAAAAATTCGAGCAGGCGGGCCTCGGCCCGGTCGTCGGCTCGGGTCCATACCGAATCAAAACCCTGCGGCCGGGCGAACGAATCATCTGGGAGCGGAACCCGGATTATTGGGGCAAGGATATTCCCGGCAAGGTCGGCTTCGACAATTACGACGAGATCAGCGTCACCTATTTCCTTCAGGTCACCACCATGTTCGAGGCCTTCAAGAAGGGCGATATCGACATTTATCCTGAAGGCGACGCCATCAACGGCACTTCCGATACCTCCCACTGGGGACAGGCTTACAATTTCCCGGCCGTCCATCGCGGCGATATCGTCAAGGACGTCTTCCAGCCGCGCCTGCCCACCGGCATGTTCGGTCTCGTTTTCAACACCCGCCGCGCCGTCTTCGCCGACGAAAAGGTGCGCGAGGGCCTGTCCTATGCGCTCGATTTCGAATGGATGAACAAGAACATCCTCGGCGGCTCCTTCAAGCGCACGCAGAGTTACTGGCAGAACTCCCCGCTCGGCGCCTATGGCAATGCCGCAGACGAGCGCGAGCTTGCCCTGCTTGGCGACGCGGCGAAAACCATGCCGCCGGAACTGCTGGCGGGAACCTATGCCATGCCGACCACCGATAGCACCGGCGCGGACCGCAAAGTTCTGAAAATGGCCGTCGACAAGCTGAAAGAGGCTGGCTACAGCATCAAGAACGGCAGGATGTCTGACGCCAACGGTCGTCAGCTTGCCTTCGAAATCATGACCCAGAACCCGGCGCAGGAGCGCATCGCGCTTGCCTATCAGCGTTCGCTCAACCTGATCGGCGTCGCCATGGGCATCCGCTCGGTCGATGACGGGCAATATCAGGCCCGCTCGAACAGCTTCGACTATGATATGATCATCCGCTCCCTGCCCTCCTCGCTCTCACCGGGGATGGAACAGCTCAACCGCTGGAGTTCGCTCTCGCGGGATGCGCAGGGCAGCTTCAACTATGCGGGCGCTGCAAATCCCGATATAGACCGCATGATCGAGGCCCTGCTGCAGGCGCGGTCGACGGAGGATTTTCAGGCGGCGGTGCGCGGTTACGACCGCCTTCTCGTTGCCGGCCACTATGTCATTCCGCTCTATTATATCGGCGCGCAATGGGTGGCCCGCTGGAAATATATCGACCGCCCGGATATGACGCCGATATCCGGCAATCAGAAACAGACCTGGTGGGATGCGCGGGCGCAATAAACCGCACCGCACCCATCCCCGGCAGAGAAAAGGGAAGATAAAACCATGGAACGCATCGTTATCGACGTCGTATCGGATATGGTCTGCCCGTGGTGTTATCTCGGCAAGGCAAGGCTCGATCTCGCCATTGCCGAGGTGCAGGACGAAATCAGCGTCGACGTGAACTGGCGTCCTTACCGCCTCAACCCGGATTATCCGCCTGAAGGCGTCGATCAGAAAGCCGCTCTCGAGGAAAAGCTCGGCAAGGAACGCCTGGAACAGGCGCATGCCACGCTGGTGCAACTCGGCAGGGAAGTCGGCATCAATTACGATTTCGATGCGATCAAGATCGGCCCGAACACGCTCGACGCCCATCGGCTGTCGCTCTGGGCGCATTCCGAAGGCCGCGACGTTCAGGAAAAGGTCGTCACCGCGCTGTTCAAGGCCAATTTCGAGGAAGGGCGCAACATCGGCGATCACGCGGTGCTGACCGATGTGGCCGAAAAATCCGGCATGGACGCCAAGGTCGTAGCCCGGCTTCTGGCCTCGGACGCCGACAAGGACACCGTCGTCGCCGAAATTGATGCGGCGCAGCAAATGGGCGTCGCCGGCGTGCCCTTTTTCATCATCGACCAGAAATACGCCATAAGCGGTGCACAAACGCCGGATGTATTGATTGCTGCACTGCGAGATATTGCAAAAATCAAGGCGGACGAGCATAGATCGATGAACTGACGGTCAAACCACCGGCGGTTTTCATCAACTCGATTTTTCGCCGGTGTTTCCGTGTCCGACCAGACCCTGAAAGGCATTCTGCTCGCCTTTGCCGCCTTCGCTGCCTACGCCTGGAGCGATGCAAGCGTTAAACTCATAGAAGGCCAGATTTCGCCGATCGAATCGGCCTTCTTCGGCGCCCTGTTCGGCTTTGCCGCCCTGCCCTTCATCCGCAAACGCAATGACCGCTGGGTGGATATCGTCAGAACGACGAACCGCCCTTTGTGGATCATCCGCTTTTTTGCCGCCGGCACCGGCGCAGTCGGCAGCGTGACCGCCTTCACCCATCTTTCCATGGCGGAAGCCTTCGCGCTGATCTTCCTGCTTCCTTCCTTCGTCACCATCATGTCGGTGGTGTTCCTGAAGGAACAGGTGGGCATCAAGCGCTGGTCGGCCGTCATCATCGGTTTCCTCGGCGTGCTGGTCATCCTGCGGCCGGGCTTCCGCGAACTCGGCGTCGGCCATCTCGGCGCCATCATCGGCGGCTTCAGCGGTGCGCTCAGCATCGTCATCTTCCGCGCCATGGGACCGTCGGAAAAGAACGTCTCGCTTTATGGTGCCGGTGTGCTCGGCTGTCTCACCATAAGCGGCATCGCCATGGTGCCGACTTTTGTCATGCCGGCCGGCGAGCAATGGCTGCTGCTGGCGGGATATGGCCTGCTCGGCGCGCTTGGCAACGTACTGGTCATGTATGCCGCCCAATATGCGCCCGCCGCCATGATCGGCCCGACGCAATATAGCCAGATGCTCTGGGCCATCCTGTTCGGCTATCTGATTTTCGGCGACCGTATCGACGGATGGATGCTGGTCGGCATCGCCCTCATCGTCGGTTCCGGCCTGCTGACGCTGATCCGCGAGAAACAGAGAAAAGTGCCGCTGCCCGCCTCGATCGCCGCCACCGACCAGAACGTCGCGGTCGGCATCACGCCGGAAAATCCCTCATAAGGTTGCCCCTCATAAGGTTGAAAGACGAGACCTGGCGGCTTGCACCATAAATATGGCGCGTTCCGCCACTGCGATGGCACGATGCGCGACCTATGTTGGCCCTATCCAAGAGCAAGAGGTGCCAACATGAACATACGAACCCAACCGACCGCCCTCGTTACCGGCGCGTCATCCGGCATGGGCAAATGCATCGCCAAACGCCTGATCGCCGATGGCTATCTCGTCTATGTCGCCGCGCGCAGCCTCGACAGGATGGCGGATCTGGAAAAGCTCGGCGCGGTTGCGCTGCGCATGGACATCTCAAGCGACGAAGACATCGTCGCCACTGTCGCCGCGATTACCGCACGATCCGGTGGCGTCGATGTGCTCGTGAACAATGCCGGCTACGGGCTCTACGGCCCCGTCGAGGAGATTCCGCTCGACGAGGCGCGCTACCAGTTCGAGGTCAACGTCTTCGGCACCGCCCGTCTGACACAGCTCCTTATGCCGGCCATGCGCGCAAGGGGCAAAGGCACCATCGTCAACATCACCTCGATGGGCGGCAAGATCTACACCGTTCTGGGTGCCTGGTATCATGCGACCAAACACGCGCTGGAAGGCTGGTCGGACAGTCTGCGGCTGGAAGCTGAGCCATTTGGCATCCGCGTCGTGGTGATCGAACCGGGCCTGATCGAGACCGGTTTCGGCGCGGCCGCAGCGCAGGGTCTCCTCGAACGCTCGGCAAACGGCCCTTATGCGAAGATGGCGCAGAGCGTTGCGGCTTCCATGGACCGAAGCTACGGTAAGGGTATGGGCACCGATCCCGAGGTCATTGCCGACGTGGTGAGCAAGGCGGTCAGGTCCGCCCGCCCGAAGACACGTTATGCGGCCGGCAAATACGCCCGGCTGATGATCGGCGTGCGCAAATGGTTCGGCGACCGGGCCTTCGACAGGCTGATCAGAAGCCAGATGTAGAAAGAAGGCCGGAGGTCGGATCATGAGCAGGGATTTGAGCGACAGGTGCAGGCTGCCCCAGGCTTTCTGGCGGGCGGCGGAGCGTATGGGGCTGCCCGCCCCGGCCCTGCTGCGGCAGGCAAAGCTTCCCGCAACGCTGCACATCGCCCCGGACGCATGGTTGACGACGGCGCAATATTTCGACCTGTGGCGGGCGGTCGAGGACCTGTCGCAGGGTCCGGCCATCGGCCTCCGGATGACGGTCGAGACAGACACGGCGATGCATCCACCCGCCACCATGTCAGCCTTCTTCGCCCGCGACTATCGTGACGGGCTGCACCGGCTGGCCCGCTTCAAGCGGCTGTGCACCCCGGAAGAGCTTTCGGTAACGGAAAGCGGCGGCGAAGCCCGGATTGCCGTAAGATGGTTGCACACTGACGAGGCCGAGCCGGATGCTGCGGCCGACGTCACTTTCGCCGCCCTTCTCGAACTGGGGCGGCGGGGCACCGGCAGACATGTCACCCCGGTTCGAGTGGAGATGATTCGCCGTGGACCTGTTTCCGACGTCCATCGGAGTTATTTCAACGCACCCATCCGCACCGGCTGTCCGCAGAATGCCATGGTGCTGAAACGCGACGATCTCGATCTTCCATTCGCCGGGCATAATCCTGAACTGCTGGCTATACTGGAGCCCGCGCTTGCAACCTCCCTTGGAGAGATCGAGGCGCAATCCTCGCTGCCGGAGCAGGTCAAGATTCTGATCAAACGCCGCATCGCAAGCGGCAAGCCGGAGATTTCCGAGGTGGCGCGCGAACTCGGCATGAGCGAAAGAACCCTACAGCGTCGTATCACCGAACAGGGATCGAACTATCGAGCGCTCATTGAGCAGGCGCGGCAGGAACTCGGCCGCGACCTGCTTTCAGACAAACGCAATGGAATTGAAGAGATAGCCTTCCTGCTGGGTTTCCAGGACACAGGCTCGTTCTATCGGGCGTTTCGAACCTGGGAAGGCGTGACGCCAGCCCAGTGGCGAGGGATGCACTGACATTGAACAGAGCGCCGCCAGCTACCGGCCAAAGGCCGGAAGCTGCGTTTCGCTTTCCGGCTCGCACGGATCATCGCGCCTGTCGGATTTCATGACCTAGTCGCAAACCCTGGCCCGATACATGTCGCCCCAGGCATTCTGTCGCCAGACGACGTGGCAGCGCGGATAGGCCGGCTGATAGATCACCGGCGGGCCATAAACGGGCGGGACGTAAAAAGGCTCTCCATAATAGGGGCCGCCATAGGAATGCCGCGCCCCGGCGATGATGGCGCCGCCGATAATCGCTCCGGCGATACCTGCGGCAATGCCGCCGCCGCCATGCCCGTGTCCGAAGTGGTTGCGTGCTTCCGCCTGGTTGGTGGTGGCAATTGTGGTGCCCGCAATTGTCAAAGCAACCAGACCTGCGGAGGCGAACCTGTTCATCCTGGTCCACATTGTCTTGCTCCTTCGTCTTCCCGCTCGCGCGTCATATTGGGCGCAGTGCAGGAGATGGGAGCAAGACTACACGCGTCGAGGCTACCGGCGCATGTCCGTTTCATTACATACCGGTAATGTTTGCAGGGCTTTGGGGACTGGGAGGTCCGGTAAAGCAAACGGATGTCGGACCCTTCCGTTTTCGTTTGTCCGGACGTGCTTCAGGTTTTGGCTTTCGGAAGCGGAGGTGGGTGGGGTTTACCCCCCTCTGCCCTGCCGGGCATCTCCCCCTCAAGGGTGGAGATCGATCTGCGGCAAGGTCTCGCCCACCTTGAAGCTTGCGCGTGAAGCGATGGTAGCGCCTCTTGCCGATCTCCCCCTTGAGGGGGAGATGCCCGGCAGGGCAGAGGGGGCTAAAGCTCCACGCTCATCGGTCTGCTTTGGGTCGACGACCTCCCGAAGTTTTAGGACCGCGCCAGTTCGGCAAGCTGTGTCATGATCATCGCCGCGCCCGCCAGCCGCTTTTCCGGCGTCGGCAGGTCGCGGGTCAGGAACAGGCTGTGATCCGGGCGGATTTTCGCCATCGTGCCCTGCTTGCCGATATAGGCGACAAGCGCTGCCGGATTGGGGAATTCCTTATTACGGAACTGCACGACCACGCCCTTCGGCCCGGCATCCACCTTCTCGACATTGGCAGTGCGGCAGAGCGACTTGATGTAGACGATCTTGAGGAGGTGCTGCACCTCTTTCGGCAGCGGGCCGAAACGGTCGATCATTTCCGCACCGAAACCATCGATCTCGCTTATATCCGCAAGCTCGCCGAGACGGCGGTAAAGACCCATGCGCAGATGCAGATCCGGAACATAATCCTCCGGGATCATGACAGAGGTGCCGACCGAGATTTGCGGCGACCAACCGCTATCCTGCACCTGCTCGTCGCCCTTCACCTCGGCAACCGCCTCTTCCAGCATCTGCTGGTAAAGCTCGAAACCGACTTCCTTGATATGGCCGGACTGTTCCTCGCCGAGCAGATTGCCCGCACCGCGAATATCGAGGTCGTGGCTGGCCAGCTGGAAGCCGGCGCCGAGCGTATCGAGCGATTGCAGCACCTTCAACCGCCGCTCCGCCATCGTCGTCAGCACCTTGTTGACCGGCAGGGTGAAGAGCGCGAAGGCACGCACCTTGGAACGGCCGACACGGCCGCGCAGCTGGTAAAGCTGGGCAAGGCCGAACATGTCGGCGCGGTGCACGATCAGCGTATTGGCAGTCGGCACATCAAGGCCGGATTCGACGATGGTGGTCGACAGCAGCACATCATATTTGCCGTCATAAAAGGCGTTCATGATGTCTTCCAGTTCGCCCGCCGGCATCTGCCCATGCGCCACCGCCACCTTCAGCTCCGGCACATCCGATTGCAGGAAGGCGTGAATATCGGCAAGGTCCGCAAGGCGCGGGCAGACATAGAAGCTCTGGCCGCCGCGATAATGCTCGCGCATCAGCGTCTCGCGGATCACCAGCGGATCGAAGGGCGAAATGAAGGTGCGAACCGCCATGCGGTCCACCGGCGGCGTGGTGATGAGCGACAACTCGCGCACGCCCGTCATGGCAAGCTGCAAGGTGCGCGGAATAGGCGTCGCAGAGAGCGTCAGCACATGCACGTCGCTCTTCAGCTCCTTCAGCCGCTCCTTGTGCTTCACGCCGAAATGCTGCTCTTCGTCGATGATCAGCAGGCCGAGATTGGCGAAGCTGATGCCCGCGCCGAGCAGCGCATGGGTGCCGACGACAATATCCGTCTTGCCGTCCGCCACTTCCTTTTTCGTCAGCATCAACTCCTTGGAGCCCACGAGGCGCGAGGCCTGCTGCACCCGGATCGGCAACCCACGGAAACGTTCCGAGAAGGTGCGGAAATGCTGGCGGGAAAGCAGCGTGGTCGGCACCACCACCGCCACCTGCACGCCATTCATGGCGGCGAGGAACGCCGCGCGGAGCGCCACTTCCGTCTTGCCGAAACCGACATCGCCGCAGATGAGGCGATCCATCGGCCGGCCGGCCCCCAGATCCTCGCGGATGGACTCAATCGCGTTCAGCTGGTCTTCCGTCTCGTCATAGGGGAAACGGGCGGCGAATTCGTCGTAAAGCCCATCCGGTGCCGTCAGCACCGGCGCATGGCGCACCAGGCGCGCGGCCGCGATGCGGATAAGCTCGTCTGCCATGTCCAGCAGGCGCTTCTTGAGCTTGGCCTTGCGCATCTGCCATGCGCCGCCGCCGAGCTTGTCCAGCTGCGCTTCCGCCGCATCCGAACCGTAACGGGACAGAAGATCGATGTTTTCAACCGGCAGGAACAGCTTGGCGTCATCGGCATAGTGCAGCTCCAGACACGCCCGCGGCGCGCCCGCCGCCTCGATTGTCCGCAGGCCGACGAAGCGGCCGATGCCATGTTCGGCATGGACAACCAGCGAGCCCTCATCCAGCCCCGCCACTTCCGAGATGAAATCCGCGCCACGCTTGCGGCGCTTGGAGCGGCGCACCATGCGGTCGCCGAGAATATCCTGCTCGCCGATAACGGCCAGCGTCCCGGTTTCAAAACCCGCCTCAAGGCTGAGAACCGCCGAGGCCGCCTCGCCCTTGCCGAGCTTCTCCACCTCTTTCAGCGAGGTAACTGGCTTGATCTTCTCAAGCCCGTGCTCATTCAGCACCTGCAACAAGCGGTCGAGCGAACCTTCCGACCAGCCGGTGATCAGCACCTTCCAGCCCTTGGCGCGGCGTTCGGCAATGTGCTTTACCGCCAGATCGAAAACATTGACCCGCTCTTCACTCTCGCCTTCGGTTGGCGGGCGCGCCCAGCGCGGCCCGACATGGGCGTCGAGCGTCGCGACCGGGCGGCCTTCGCTGTCCTGCTCGTTGAAAGGGGTCAGACGCACGGCGTTAACGGCAGCCAGTGCGGCATCGAAGCTCTTGCCGTCGAGATAAAGCTGGCCGGGCGAAACCGGCTTATAGGGCGCGCCCTGCGTCGAGCCCTTGGTTTCGCCGGAGCTGCGGCGCGCATCGTAATAATCGAGCACCAGCTTGGAGCGCTCTTTCGCCGCCTCCCGCGCCGTGTGATCGGTGACGATGCGGAAATCCTTCAGATAATCGAAGGCGGTCTCCAACTGCTCGTAAAACAGTGGCAGCCAATGCTCCATGCCGGCATAACGGCGGCCTTCGGAGACGGCCTGATAAAGCGCGTCGTCGCGGGTCGCCGCGCCGAATAGCGACAGGTAATTCTTGCGGAAACGGCTGATCGTATCCGGCGTCAGCGTCACTTCGCTCATCGGGTTCAAATCAAGCGAGCGCGCCTGGCCGATGGTGCGCTGGCTGGCCGGATCGAAGGTGCGGATGCTTTCCAGCGTATCGCCGAAGAAATCGAGCCGTACCGGCTCTTCCGTACCGGGAACGAAAACATCGAGAATACCGCCGCGCACGGCGAATTCACCCACTTCACGCACCGTCGCCACCCGGTCGAAACCGTTGCGTTCCAGCCGCGCGGCAATCTCCTCCATGCGGATCTGGTTGCCGGGCCTGGCCGAAAAGCCGAGGCTCTCGATAATGTCGCGCGGCGCCATCTTCTGCAGCATGGCGTTGACGGTGACCAGCACGATGGCCGGATGTGGCTTCTTGGCGTGGCTGATGAGACCGGAAAGCGCCGCCAGCCGGCGCGCCGAAGTGTCGGCGCTCGGTGACACGCGGTCATAGGGCAGGCAGTCCCAGGCCGGCAGCGTCATCACCGGAATGTCAGGTGCGACGAAACCGAGGATCTGTTCGAGATCGGCGACCCGCTGGCCATCCGACATCACATAGGCGACCGACGTGCCGGCCCGCGCCATATCGGCAAGCAAAAGGGCTTCCATGCCGGAAGGCACGTTTCCGATGGTCAGCGGCGTATCGGCCGACGACACCAGCTTTGCATCGAATCCGGCTATCATATTCTCACGCTTTCAGGGTGTCAGTGGTGACGAGATCGAAATCGGGACGGTAAGAGGCGATCTTCTCGAACAGCGGGGTCTGGAATTTTTCCGGTATGGCAAGCGCGCCCGTCACCATCTTGACGAGGTCGTTATCCTCTTCCGCCATGATGATCTCAAGCTCATCCAGCTGGTCATCGGAAAGCCCGGCAATATTGTCTTCCGCAAATTGCCCGAGCACCAGATCCATCTCGCGAATGCCCCGGTGCCAGCAGCGGTAAAGAATCCGCCGGCGTCTCGGATCGAGGTCGGCACTCGTGCGCACCAGTCCAGTCATCGCATTCACCTTTCGGTTGGCTATTCAACAGGATGTTGACTGCGACCTCCTATAGAACAGGAGGCGAACGCTTGGGAACCGGTTTTTATCGAAATAATGCCACGGCGGTGAAAATCTGCCGGTGATAACCCGCCTTTGTGGCCAGCGAAGTCTTGCATAAGCCGCCCCCTTCCCCGATTTTGCTGCCCATGCGCCCGGCCATTCTCGATCCGCTGTTTGCCTCCGTCTCCACCCTTGCCGGTGTGGGGCCGAAGCTTGCCGATCTTCTGGCCAAGCTCCTGGGCCGGGAAAACGCCGACGACACCCGCGTGATCGATCTCCTGTTCCACGCGCCATCCAACGTCATCGACCGCCGCAACCGCCCCGGCATTGCGCTGGCCAGCCCCGGCGCCATTGTCACCATTCAGGGACGCATCGACCGCCACCAACCGCCGCCGCCGGGAAACCGTAATGCGCCCTATCGCGTCTTCCTGCATGACGAGACCGGCGAACTGGCGCTGACCTTCTTCCGCGCCAAGGGCGACTGGCTGTCCAAGGCCCTGCCCGTCGATGAAGAGGTTCTCGTCAGCGGCAAGGTGGACTGGTTCAACGGCCGCGCCTCCATGGTGCATCCGGATTTCATGGTGAAACTTTCCGAGGCGGAAAACCTGCCTTTGGTCGAAGCCGTTTATCCCATGACCGCCGGGCTGTCTGCCAAGGTGCTACGCAAGGCAATCGAAGGCGGGCTTTCAAAGCTGCCGGTCTTTCCGGAATGGATCGACGAGACGCTCAAGACCCGGCAGGGTTTCGGCGATGTCGCCTCAAGCTTCCGCGAGCTGCATGACCCGCGCGACAGCGCCGATATCGAGCCGCAGGCCCCGGCGCGTAGGCGGCTCGCCTATGACGAATTCCTCGCAGGGCAGCTCTCACTGGCGCTGGTGCGCCAGCGGCTGCGCAAGGTGGCGGGCCAGCCGATCCGCGCCAAGGGTGATGTCGCCGCCAAAATCCTGTCGCAGCTGCCCTTCTCGCTGACGGCGAGCCAAAGCGCTGCGGTCAAGGATATCCTGACCGACATGGCCGGCGAAGACCGCATGTTGCGGCTGCTGCAGGGCGATGTCGGCGCGGGCAAGACGCTGGTGGCGCTGATGGCCATGGCAACGGCGGTGGAGGCCGGCGGACAGGCGGTGCTGATGGCCCCGACCGAAATCCTCGCCCGCCAGCATTACGCCACCATCTCGAAGCTCGCCAATGCAGCGGGCATCACTGTCGAAGTGCTGACCGGCCGCACCAAGGGCAAGGAGCGCCGCGAGATCGAGGAGCGCGTGGCCTCGGGCGAAGCGCAGATCGTCATCGGCACCCATGCGCTGTTTCAGGACAGCGTCAGCTATAAAAACCTCGTGCTGGCAGTGGTCGACGAGCAGCACCGTTTCGGCGTGCACCAGCGCCTGCGCCTCACCGCCAAGGGCATCACGCCGCATATGCTGGTCATGACCGCCACACCCATTCCGCGCACGCTGGTTCTGGCCGCCTTCGGCGATATGGATGTCTCCAAGCTCACCGAAAAGCCGGCCGGCCGCAAACCCATCCAGACGGTGACGATCCCCACCGAACGGATCGGTGACATCGTGGAGCGACTGCGCGCGGCGTTGAAGGAGGGCAAGAAGGCCTACTGGATCTGCCCGCTGGTGGAGGAAACGGAAGAATCCGACCTGATGTCGGCGGAGGAGCGGCACGCGGTTCTTTCGCAGATGCTCGGCGCCAATATCGGCCTTATCCATGGTCGCATGAGCGGTCCGGAAAAAGACGCCGCCATGCTCGCTTTCAAGAGCGGTGAAACCCGGCTGCTGGTGGCAACGACGGTGGTGGAAGTCGGCGTCGACGTGCCGGACGCGACGATCATGGTCATTGAACACGCCGAACGTTTCGGCCTTGCCCAGCTTCACCAGTTGCGCGGCCGTGTGGGCCGCGGCGACGAGGCCTCCACCTGCATCCTGCTCTATAAAGGCCCGCTCAGCGAAAACGGCCGCGCCCGGCTCTCCATCCTGCGTGACAGCGAGGATGGCTTCCTGATCGCGGAAGAGGACTTGAAGCTGCGCGGTGAAGGCGAGCTGCTCGGCACCCGCCAGTCAGGCACGCCGGGCTTCCGCATCGCCAGCCTCGAGGCCCATGCCGATCTTCTGGAAATCGCCCGCAAAGACGCGGCTTACGTGATCGAGCGCGACCCCGAACTGACAGGCCCGCGCGGCAATGCGCTGCGCACCCTGCTCTATTTGCACCGCCGCGACGAAGCGATCCGCTTCCTGCACGCTGGCTGAAAGTGAACCGCCATGAACATGATCGACCCGCGCCGCCCACCACCCGCCTTCCGCAAGGGCTACGCGCTGTGTTCGCCGCAGAATATTCTGCAACCGGAGACATTTGCGAAGAGCGCGAAAAAGGCAATCGGCAAGGCGTTCAAGAAGCCCGGCCGCAAGAAGGCCTGGAGCCAGGCGCTGGAAGAAGGCTGGAGCGTGCGGCTGGTCTATATGCGGCTTTTCGTTCCCGTATTCCACGCCACGACCACCGGCACGGAAGTGGATGATCTGGATGACGAGGATTGATATGGTCCATTGAATGGACTAATCTAATGCTAACTTTAACACTTGAGGTTAGCGATGCAGATATCCGTAACGGATGCAAAAAGTCAGCTTACCGAACTGGTGCGCCGCGCCGAAGCCGGTGATGAGGTCATTCTCACCCGTCATGGCCACGCCGCCGTGCGGCTGGTTCCGGTCACTGCCGTGGCGGATAAAACATCCCGCAGGGCCGCACTCGCAAAAGTGCGCGCGACCGTTGCCAACAAAGCCGATGATGGCCCGGATGACGCACATAGTCAGGATTTTCTCTATGACGAGCACGGCCTTCCGAAATGATCGTTATCGATACGTCGGCTCTGATGGCGATCCTGCTTGATGAGCCCAAAGCGGATGCCTGCGCCTCAGCTCTCGAAACGGATGAGCCTCTGCTCATTTCCGCCGGTACGCTTGCGGAGGCCATGATCGTGGCTCAGCGGCGCAACCGCAGCCGGGAACTAGAGATGCTGATCGAAGCTCTGAGCGCCGAAATTAGACCTGTTACCCCCAAATCGGCACATGGCGTTTCCGAAGCTTACCGCATCTGGGGCAAGGGCATTCATCCCGCCGGACTGAATTTCGGCGACTGCTTTGCCTACGAGTTGGCGAAAACCGAGGGCTGCCCCCTGCTTTATGTCGGCAACGACTTCTCGCAGACGGACATCCTCGGCGTTATCTAGCTCAAACCGGCGCGATCATCTTCGGCGGCGTGAAATCCGGGGCCACCAGACCGCCGGATATCAGCAGTTTCGCCGCATCTTCCGGCGTCATGTCCAGCATCACGATCTTGTCTTTCGGCACGAACAGCAGGAAGCCGGCTGTCGGCACCGGTGTCGGCGGCAGGAAGACGGCGACCATCTGCTGGCCCATTTCATTGAAACGATGGGCAAGCTCGCCCTTGGCCTCGGAGGCGACGAAGACCATCGCCCAGGTACCGGATGACGGAAACTCGATCAGGCCGACCTTCTTGAAGGAGTTCGAATGCTCCTTCAGGACGGATTCGAACAGCTGCTTGATGCTCTTGTAGATCGGCCGCACCAGCGGCATGCGGTTGAGGATGGATTCGCCAACGCCGAAAATCCATTTGCCGATGAGGTTATTGCCGAGAAAGCCGATGAGGGTGATGCCGATGACGGCGATCAGCAGGCCGAAACCGGGAATAGCCACATCGAAATATTGCTCGGGATCGTAACGGGCCGGAATATAGGGCTTCACCCAGCTATCGGCCCATTGCAGGAAGCTCCACACCAGCCACATGGTGATGGTGACGGGCGCAAGGATCAGAACGCCCGTGAGGAAACTATTGCGCAGCCGGGCTGCGAATGAAATTTTGACTGGAATATCGGTCATTTACCGTTCGGAATTAAGCGTTGTCGCCATCGAAACCCGGATGAAAACCGACAATGCCGGATGGAGTTCCACCATGCAAGCGAAGAACTGTGAAATATTCGTCAGGAATCCCTTCCGCATTCACCCCTTCGACATGGCGAAAACCGAAGCGGCCATAGTAGTCCGGATCTCCCGCGACAACCGCGCCGGAAGCATTCAGACGCTCCAGAACGGCAAGCCCGTCCCTCACCAGCTTTGAACCGACGCCCTGCCCCTGCCGTTCCGGTGTCACGGAAAGCGGCGCGAGGCAGAACCAGCCGGTCTCGCCGCTGGTGAGCGTCACCGGCGAAAAACCGACATGGCCGATAATGCCTTCGCTATCCTCGGCAACCAGTGAAACGGTGAGCGCGCCCGCCCTGCGCAACCGCTCGACGATCAGATGTTCCGTCTTGTCGCTATAATCGACGTTACGGAAAGCATCTTCCGTAACGCGAGCAATCGCCTCTTCATCGCCCTGACGCTCCGGCCGGACGATCATTCCACCGTTACCGATTTCGCCAGATTGCGCGGCTGATCCACATCCGTGCCCATGAAGACGGCGGTGTGATAGGCGAGTAGCTGGATCGGCAGCGAGAAGACCATCGGCGCGATCAGCTCATCGACATTGGGCAGCGTGATTGTCGCCATGGTGTCGAGCTTGGAAGCGGCGGCCCCCTTCTCATCGGTGATGAAGATGATGCGGCCGCCGCGCGCGGCGACCTCCTGCATGTTCGAAACGGTCTTTTCGAAGAAGCGATCATGCGGCGCGATGACAATGACCGGCATGTTCTCATCGATCAGCGCGATAGGCCCATGCTTCAGCTCGCCGGCGGCATAACCCTCGGCGTGGATATAGGAGATTTCCTTGAGCTTCAGCGCGCCTTCCAGCGCCAGCGGGAAGCTGGTGCCGCGGCCGAGATAAAGCACATCCTTGAAACGCGACAGATCGCGAGACAGCGCTTCGATCTGCGGCTGGATGCTGTTGAGAACCTTGCTCATGATACGCGGCATCTCGGTCAGATGGCGAACCAGTTCGGTTTCCTGCTGGGGCGTGATCGTACCGCGTGCTTTTCCGGCAGCAACGGCAAGCGAAGCGAGCACGGCAAGCTGGCAGGTGAAGGCCTTGGTGGAAGCGACGCCGATTTCCGGACCGGCAAGGATCGGGAAGATCGCATCGGATTCGCGCGCCATGGTGGATTCACGCGTGTTGACCACCGCACCGATCTTCAGCCCTTCCTGCTGGCAATAACGCAGGGCCGCCAGCGTATCGGCGGTTTCGCCGGATTGCGAAATGAACAGTGCAGCCTGCGTGGGAACGAGCGGGATTTCGCGGTAACGGAATTCCGAGGCGACATCGATTTCCACCGGCAGACGCGCATAACGCTCGAACCAATATTTGCCGATCAGGCCCGACAGATAGGCCGTACCGCAGGCGGAAATGGCAAGACCGGAAAGCTTGGCGAAATCGATGGCCGTGTCGGCCTGCTTCACGGTCTTGGAAGCGAAATCCACATAGTGGCTGAGCGCATGGGAAATGACTTCCGGCTGCTCGTAGATTTCCTTTTCCATGAAGTGGCGATGGTTGCCCTTGTCGACCACATAGGCCGTCGCCTGCGAGATTTGACGCTCGCGCTTCACCGGCTTGCCCGAGAAATCGATGATTTCCGCACCCTGACGGGTCACGATGGCGCAGTCGCCATCCACCAGATAGGTGATCTCGTTGGTGAAGGGCGACAGCGCGATGGCGTCGGACCCGAGGAACATTTCGCCCCGACCGTAACCGACGGCAAGCGGCGGGCCGGAGCGCGCCGAAAGCAGCGTGCCGGGATCGTCCTTGAACATGACCACCAGCGCATAGGCGCCCGTCACGCGGTTCAGCATCTTCAGCATCGCTTCACGATGGCCGAGACCCTCGCAGGTATATTTCGCCAGAAGCTGCGCCACCACTTCGGTATCGGTCTGGGTGGTGAAGCTCGCGCCTCCGGCGGTCAGCTCTTCGCGCAGTTCGGCGAAGTTTTCGATGATGCCATTGTGGACGACGGCGACGCCGTCGACGAAATGCGGATGGGCATTGGTTTCGTTCGGAACGCCATGGGTCGCCCAGCGGGTGTGAGCGATGCCGACCACACCCGGCAGCGGCTCTTCCGAAAGTCTCTTCTCCAGGTTAAAGAGCTTTCCTTCCGCCCGGCGGCGGTCCATCGCGCCATTGTCGATGGTGGCGACACCAGCCGAATCGTAACCGCGATATTCGAGACGCTTCAGCGCATCGACAAGCCGTTCAGCAACGGGCTGGGTTCCGACAATTCCGACAATTCCGCACATATATTTCTCCAGACGGCGATCTCTTCGCCGAAACTACTAACCGTTCCCGAACAATCCGCAATTATGGCGCCGGTCACTTTCGGTATCGTTTGGTAACGTCCGTCAGGACGACTTTTTCTTCGCTTCCTTCAGCGCCTTCGCCCGCTCGCGCACAACGGTCGCCCGGCCCGGCTTCATCTCCTGCCGCGCGCGCCCGAACGCCAGCGCATCGGCCGGCACGTCATCGGTAATCACGCTGCCGGAGGCGATATAGGCCCCCTCTCCAATGGTGACAGGAGCGACCAGCGACGAGTTCGAACCGATGAAGCTGTTGGCACCGATCCGTGTTTCGGCCTTGTTGTAGCCGTCGTAATTGCAGGTGATGGTGCCCGCACCGATATTGCTGCCCGCGCCGATGAATGCATCGCCGATATAGGTCAGATGGTTGACCTTGGCGCCCTCGCCGATCTCCGCCTTCTTGACCTCGCAGAAATTGCCTACCTTGGCGTTGGCGTGCAGGTTCGCGCCCGGACGCAGCCGCGCATAGGGACCGACGGCCGCACATTCGGCGACATGCGCCCCTTCCAGATGCGAAAACGCATGGATGACGGCGCCCGGCTCGATGGTGACGCCGGGACCGATGACGACATTCGGCTCGATCAAAACGTCCTGGCCGATCTTCGTGTCATAGGAGAGGAAGACGGTTTCGGGCGCAATCATCGAAACGCCGTCCACCATCAGTTCGTGGCGGCGGCGCTCCTGCCAGAGCTTCTCGATAAAGGCCAGTTCGGCGCGGTTGTTGCAGCCGACCAGTTCCGTTTCGGGCGCATCGATGGCGACGGCGCGGCGGCCGAGGGAACGGGCGATCTCGACCACATCGGTCAGATAATATTCGCCCTTCACATTGCTGTTGCCGATCCGGTCGAGCAGGTCCAGCGCGTTGCGGCCGTTGATGGCCATCAATCCGCTATTGCACCAGGTAACCTTACGCTCCACATCGGTCGCATCCTTCTCCTCGCGGATAGCGACAAGTTCGCCATCCTTGACCAGCAGCCGGCCGTAACCGGTCGGGCGGTCGGTATGGAAACCGATGACGGCGACATCGGCACCGGCGGCAATCGCCTCACGCGCCCGGTCGAGCGTTGCAGACGTGATGAGCGGTACATCGCCATAGGCAACGATGAGATCGTCGAAACCGCGTTCGATGGCTGCGCGTGCGGCAAGAACCGCATGGCCGGTGCCCTTGCGTTCCGTCTGCAGGAAAGCTTCGACCTGAAGATCCTTCATGCTTGCGGCGGCAGCGACATTGTCGGCATCGCGCCCGACCACCAGCGCCACCGTGCCGACGCCAGATCCAGCCACCGCCTCAACCACATGGCTGATCATCGGACGCCCGGCGACCGGATGCAGCACCTTGGATTTCGACGATTTCATGCGCGTGCTGTCGCCCGCTGCGAGAATAACGGCTAGAGAGCTGCGCTCCATAAGACCTCCAACACCCAGTCACCGGCCGCAGTGCGGCCAGGACGGCGGCATATGTTTGACTTCACGCCGTCCGGCAAAACGAACGGGCGCATCGGTAATTTCATTCCGGAATTGCTATAACGGCGGCCCACTTAAGAAACCATGCAAATCTGCACCAAATTTCCGCACCGATTTTCATCAAACGTGATTGGAACGGGATCGCATCCCGCTCCCGCGGTGTGATTTATCGCCGGGGGTTGCGGGCAGTGAATTCCAGCACCTGCTGGCGGCCGTTTTCGATCAGCCTTTCCATCTCGCGGCGCGCTGCGGCCTCATCGCGCAGGCGAAACGCCTCCACGAGCCGCAGGTGGGACGCGGAGACGTCGGAAATCTCATTGGGATCGGTTTCCGGGTTGCTCATCCGGAAAATGCCCACCAGAGCCGCCTTTATCAGCGAACCGACGGTGCGCATGAACGGATTGCCGGACATTTCGGTGATGAGCACATGGAAATTCATATCCGCAAGCGCGCGCTTTTCCTTGGAATAGGCCGTATTGCCCATCTCGTTGGCGTAAGCGGCGAGCTTGGCGATATCCGCGTCCTTTGCCCGCGTCGCGGCAAGCCCCGCACCATAGGGCTCGAAGGCCTGACGGATATCGTAAAGATGCAGCAGGAATTCATCGCTGACCCCCGCCTCGAAATGCCAGAGCAGCACTTCGCTGTCGAACATGTTCCAGCTTTCGCGCTCCGTCACCCGGGTGCCGATACGCGCCTTGGGGGAAATCATGCCCTTGGCGGTCAGCGTCTTCATCGCTTCGCGCAGCACTGTGCGCGACACTTTCAGCCGCTCCATCAGCTCGGCATCGCCCGGCAGGATATCGCCCGTTTTGAAGGTGCCGGACACGATATCGAGACCGAGCTTGTGAACGACCTGTGCATGATTTGTCCGCAGCTTTCGAAAACCGATAGCCGCATCGAGCATTCCGCGCTGCAAGTGCCATGTCCTTCCGTTCGGTTGGCGATCTTAAAAATCGCGCCAGACGTGTATATCTCAAGTCAGAATATAGTGAAAAACATCAAGTCGCCTGAAAAGCAAAGGCAAACTTCGTCCACGGCGTAAAACATATGAAAATAACAAAGGCCGCACATGAATTTCATGCGCGGCCTGTTATCGGCGGGAATGGAAAGTCCCGTTATTGCGGCAGCTTGTCGTCCACGCCGGCAACGTAGAAGTTGAGACCGAGCAGAACGCCGTCCTCGGCCTTTTCACCCGCCTTCAGCCATTCCGAACCGTCCTGCTTCTTCACCGGGCCGGTGAAGGGGTGCAGCTCGCCCGACTTAATCTTGGCTTCGGTATCCTCGGCCATCTTCTTCACGTCGTCAGGCATGTTGGTATAGGGCGCCATGGTCAGGATGCCGTCCTTCAGGCCGTCCCAGACGGATTCGGACTTCCAGGTACCATCGAGAAGAGCCTGCGTGCGCTTGATGTAATAGGCGCCCCAGGTGTCCTTGATGGCGGTAAGCTGCGTCTTCGGACCGGCCGCGATCATGTCGGAAGCCTGACCGAAGGCTTTGATGCCGCGTTCGGCCGCAACCTGCATCGGCGCGGTGGTGTCGGTGTGCTGGGTCAGAATGTCGACGCCCTGGTCGATCAGCGCCTTGGCGGCATCGGCTTCCTTGCCGGGGTCGAACCAGGTGTTGGCCCAGACGACCTTGACCTTGAAATCGGGATTGACGGACTGCGCGCCGAGCACGAAGGCGTCGATGCCCATCACCACTTCCGGGATCGGGAAGGAGGCGATGTAGCCGGCGAGACCCTTCTGCGACATCTTCGCGGCGATCTGGCCCTGAATGTAGCGGCCTTCATAGAAACGCGAATTGTAGGTCGCGACATTTTCGGCGGTTTTGAAGCCGGTGGCGTGTTCGAACTTCACTTTGGGGAACTTCTGGGCGACCTTCACGGTCGCATCCATGAAGCCGAAGGAGGTGGTGAACACCAGTTCGCAGCCCGAACGGGCCATGCGCTCGATGGCGCGTTCGGCATCCGGACCTTCCGGAACGCTTTCGAGGAAAGGCGTTTCGATCTTGTCGCCGAAATGCGCCTGCAGTTCCTGACGGCCGATATCATGCGCCTGCGTCCAGCCGCCGTCGGTCTTTGAACCGACATAGATGAAGCAGACCTTCTTGGCGTCGGCGGCTTCCGCCGAGGAAACGACGCCGCCGAGAGCCGCAACGGAAGCGGCGAGTGCGATGACCAGTTTTTTCATTTTTACCCCTGTTGGTTTGGAGACTTGAGACTTCTTTACCTGTCCGGCACGAAGGATTTGCCAAGCGATGCCGGTGTATTGATCAAGGTCGTGCGGCGATTATGCGAGATGATGACCAGCACGACAATAGTTGCGAGATAGGGCAGCGCCGAAAGCAATTGCGACGGCACCCCGATGCCGAAGGCCTGCGCGTGCAATTGGCCGATGGTGACGGCGCCGAACAGGTAACCGCCCGCCAGCACCCGCCATGGGCGCCACGAAGCGAAGACGACGAGCGCCAGCGCAATCCACCCGCGCCCGGCCGACATGTTCTCTACCCATTGCGGCGTATAGACCAGCGACAGCTGCGCACCGGCAAGCCCCGCGCAGGCGCCGCCGAACATGACGGCGAGATAACGGGTGCGGATGACATTGATGCCGAGCGCATGGGCCGAAGCGTGACTGTCGCCGATGGCGCGGATTTTCAGACCCGTGCGGCTCTTGAACAGAAACCAGCCGATGCCGGCGACAAGCGCGATGGAGATGTAGAAGATCAAATCCTGCCGGAACAGCAGCGGACCGAAAAAGGGAATGTCCGACAGCAGCGGAAAGACGATGGGCTGCAGTTTCACACCCGGCAGGCCGACGAAACTTTCACCCAGCATGCCCGAGACGCCGAGGCCGAGAATGGTGAGCGCAAGGCCCGTCGCCACCTGATTGGCAACGAGCGTCAGCGTCAGGAAACCGAAGAGCAGCGAGAAAACCGCACCCGAGGCAATGCCGGCCAGAATGCCGAGATAGGGAGACCCCGTCATATGGGCGGTCGCGAAAGCGCAGACCGCACCCATGATCATCATGCCCTCGACACCGAGATTGAGGACGCCTGAGCGCTCCGTCACCAGCTCGCCGGAAGCGGCGATGACGAGCGGCGTGGCGGCGGTGATGACGGTGAGGAGAATGGCCTGAAGCATATCCATCATGCCGCTCCTTCTTTACGATGCACCTTGCCGGAAAAGACCACCCTGATGCGATAGAAGATCAGCGTATCGCAGGAGAGCACGAAGAACAGCATCAGCCCCTGAAACACGCGCGTCACCTTGTCGGAGACGCCGATGGAAAGCTGCGCCGCCTCGCCGCCGAGATAGGTCAGCGCCAGCACCAGCCCTGAAAGGATGATGCCGAGCGGATTGAGACGACCGAGAAAGGCGACGATGATGGCCGTAAAGCCGTAACCCGGCGAAATGCTGGGCTGGAGATGGCCGATGGAACCGGAGGCTTCCGATATGCCCGCAAGCCCCGCCAGCGCACCGGAAAGCAGCAGCGAAAACCACACCATGCGGCTTGAGGAAAAACCGGCAAAACGCCCTGCCCGCGCCGATTGGCCGAGCACGGTGACCTCAAAGCCTTTCAGCATGTAGCGCATCATGAACCACAGCGCGATGGCCGCGACGATGGCGAAAACGAAACCCCAATGCGCCCGGCCCGATGCCAGCATTTCCGGCAGAACGGCGCTGTCGTTGAAGGGCTTTGTCTGCGGGAAGTTGTAGCCGCCCGGATCGCGCCAGATGCCGCGCGTCAGCCAGTCGAGGAAAAGCTGCGCGACATAGACCAACATCAGGCTGACGAGGATTTCATTGGTGTTGAACTTCGTCTTCAAAAGTGCGGGAATACCCGCATAAAGCGCGCCGCCCACGGCGCCCATCACCAGCATCAAAGGCAAAAGCAGCGGCGAATGCCAGTCGGGATAAAGCACCGGCAGGATGGAACCGGTGATCGCGCCGATGGTGAACTGCCCCTCCGCGCCGATGTTCCAGTTATTGGAGCGATAACAGATCGACAGGCCGACGCCGATCAGGATCAGCGGCGCGGCCTTGATCGCCAGCTCGTGCAGCGACCAGACCTCCAGAAGCGGCTCGACGAAAAAGGCGTAAAGCGCATCCAGCGGGTTCTTGCCGAGCATGGCGAACATGATAGCGCCGACGAGCAGCGTCAGCGTGAGCGCCAGAAGCGGCGAAAGCAGCGTGAAAAGCCTCGAGACCCCTGCCCGTTTTTCAAGCTCAATGCGCATGCTGGGCGGCTCCCGAATGTGTGTGGATGCCGCCCATCAGCAGGCCGATCTTTTCAAGCGTCATGTCTTCCACGGGATGGGTCTCTGACAGCTTGCCGTCGGAAATGACAGCGATATTGGTGGCGACTTCGAAGATTTCATCGAGATCCTGGCTGATAACGATGACCGCCGAGCCCGCTTTGGCAAGATCAACAAGCGCCTGGCGAATGCGGCTCGCAGCGCCGGCATCCACGCCCCAGGTCGGCTGATTGACCACCAGCACGGCAGGCTGACGGTCAAGCTCGCGCCCGACGATAAATTTCTGCAGGTTGCCGCCCGACAGCGACCCGGCCAGCGGATCGGCCCCGCTTTTGCGCACATCCATGGTTTCCGAGATGCGCCGCGCCGCCGCCTTAATGACTGAGCCACGCACGATGCGCAGGAAACCGCCGGTCAGAAACGCCTTGCGGTCGGAGCGCGCCCGCGCCAGCAGCAGATTGTCCGAAAGGCTCATGCCGGGAACGGCGGCGTGGCCGTGGCGCTCTTCCGGTACGAAACCCGCGCCCATCAGCCGGCGGCCATTGATGCCGATACGGCCGACCGGCTTGCCGCGCAGATGGATCGCATCGTTATTATAGACCGGATATTCGCCCGAAAGCGCATCGAACAGCTCGCCCTGCCCGTTTCCGGCAACGCCGGCAATCGCCAGCACCTCGCCGGCGCGTACGGTCATGGAAATCGATTTCAGCGCCACGGCAAAAGGCGTGCGTGGCGCGACCGAAAGCCCCATGACCTCGATCTGCGGCGCACCCAGCGCCTCGCCCGTGGCCCGCGAAACGCTTGCGACATCGCTGCCGACCATCATGCGCGCCAGCGATGCCGGCGTTTCCTTGCGCGGATCGCAGGCGCCCGTCACCTTGCCGTGACGCAGAACGGTGGCGCGGTCGCAGATGCGCTGCACCTCTTCGAGACGATGGCTGATATAAAGCACGGAACGGCCTTCGGCCTTCAGCTTCTCCAGCGTCTCGAACAGCTTATCGGCCTCCTGCGGCGTCAGCACCGAGGTCGGCTCGTCGAGAATGATGAGGCGCGGGTTCTGTAGCAAAGCGCGGACGATTTCGATGCGCTGGCGCTCGCCGACCGAAAGATCGGCCACATGCGCATTGGGATCGAGCGGCAGACCGTAGGCGCGCGACAGCGTTTCCGCTTGCCCAGCGATTTCCTTCAATGAAATTTTCGGATCGAGCGACAGGGCGATGTTTTCAGCGACCGTCAGCGCCTCGAACAGCGAGAAATGCTGGAAGACCATGCCGATGCCAAGCCGGCGAGCCTCACTGGGTGAGCCTACGGAAACCGGCTGGCCCTGCCAGATAATATCGCCCTCGGTCGGTGCGAGAACGCCGAACAGCATCTTGACGAGCGTGGATTTGCCCGCGCCGTTTTCCCCCAGAAGCGCATGGATTTCGCCCGGCGCAATATCGAGATCGATGCCGTTGCAGGCGGCGAAATTGCCGAACAGCTTGGTCAGCTTGCGAACGGACAGGAGAGGCACGGCCTCCGGCGCCAAAGTTCCAGTCACGAGTTCCCTCTCTCACCAACCGTCATGCCTTCTTCGAGGCGTTTCAAACGGTTGCGGTAATTGTTCCCAATCCCGCACCAAAAAGTATGCAATGATACGCGATCAGAACTTATTGATAACGGTTTTGCTGCTGCGCACAACTGAAAAAGAAGCCGCTTAAATGCAATTTGCACAAGCAATAAACGGCTTTACCCTTTTCTTATTTCGCGCCGAGCGAGGGGAAAAACTGCAATATTCCACCGATGCAATAAAGATAGATGCCGCTCGCCACAAAGCCGATCACGGCCCAGGTCGGGGTTTCGAAATGCATCAGCAGCGAATAACCGCCAAGCGCGCACCAGATGAACACGACAGCGAGATTGAGCGGCCGCAATCGCTTCACCCGCACCGGATGCAGGAAGTTGATCGGCAGGAATGTCAGGAACACCGAAAACGTAACGACGGCCATGGCCGTTGTGGCGCTGGCATCCATGACGAACAGGGTGAACACCACCATGTTCCACACCACCGGAAAGCCGGAGAAGAAATATTCGTCCGTCTTCATGCCCATGTCGGCATAATAAATGGCGCTAGACACCACGATCATGCCGGCCGCCACGAAGGATAGCGGCTCGCCGATCATGCCACTCTGGTAAAGCGCAAAGGCGGGCAAAAGCACATAGGTCACGTAGTCGATGATGTTGTCGAGGGTATCGCCCGACCAGTTGGGCAGCACTTCCTTCACCCTGACCTTGCGGGCAATCGGGCCGTCGATGCCATCCACCAGAAGCGCAAGCCCCAGCCACCAGAACATGTCGACGAAACGGTGTTCGGCTGCGGCGACCACACCGAGAAAAGCCAGGAACGAGCCGGAAGCCGTGAGCATATGAACGGAAAAGGCGCGGATTTCCGCGTAGGGAACACGCTTATAGTTGAAAATTTTCATAGTCAGCGTCTGTGCCCCGTTTTTTCATCCGCCTGTTCATTCCGGTATGCGGCCATTCACCACGCTTTGCAACCGGCTCAATCCGCTTATCCTAAGACTAATATCGCGGCACAACCAACGAATCTTCGCAACCGGATGTTCCGGGACCGAAGTGGATTTACCCGACCAAAGCCTTTATGATGCTTTGGAAATAACAACGGATCAGGACCATGAGACACTTCGATATCGCCATCACCGGTGCGGGACTTGCGGGCCAGATCGCGGCCATCGCGCTGGCGCGGGCGGGCCGCCACGTGGCGCTCATTGCACCTTCGAGCGACAGGAAGGACCAGCGCACCACGGCGCTGATGGACCAGTCCATCCGCTTCATGGACCGTATCGGCCTGTGGTCGCGCATCGCGCCTTCGGCCGCACGCCTTTCCACCATGCAGATCATCGACGGCACCGACCGCCTGCTGCGTGCACCCACCGTGCAGTTCCGTTCCTCCGAAATCGGGCTGGACGCCTTTGGCTGGAACATCCCCAACGAAGCGTTGCTCGGCGTTCTGAGCGAAGCGGTCGGGCAGGAACACAATATTACCCGCCTCGACACGTCCGCCGAGACAATCGACATCGGCAACGACCGCGTGACGGTGACGCTTGCGAATGGCGAAACGCTCTCCGCCGATTTCCTCATCGGTGCGGATGGCCGCAAATCCATGGTGCGCGATGCTGCCGGCATCGGCGTCAAATCCTGGTCCTATCCGCAGACGGCCATTGTTTTGAACTTCGGCCATAGCCGGTCGCATGGCAATGTCTCGACGGAATTCCACACTCCCACCGGCCCTTTCACCCAGGTTCCCCTGCCTGGCAACCGCTCCAGCCTCGTCTGGGTCGTCACCCCGCAACAGGCGGAGGAATTGACGGCGCTGCCGCTGGAGGCGCTTAGCCTCCGAGTCGAGGAGCGCATGCAATCCATGCTGGGAGCGGTCACCGTCGAGGACAGCGTGCAGGCATGGCCACTCTCTTCCATGACGGCGCATCGCTTCGGCAAGGGCCGCGTCGCCCTGATCGGCGAGGCTGCGCATGGTTTTCCGCCCATCGGCGCGCAGGGGCTGAACCTCAGCCTGCGCGACATCATCGCACTGACGGAATTGCTGAGCGCCGTCTCCGACCGGCCGATTGCGGCCGATGCCGGCAGCAGCTTCGACCGCAGGCGGCGGGCGGATGTGTATAGCCGCACGCTGAGCGTCGATCTCCTGAACCGCTCGCTGCTTTCCGATCTCCTGCCGGTGCAGATGGCGCGCGCGGCGGGCCTGCACGTGCTTTCCGGCATCGGCACGCTTAGAAGCATGGTCATGCGCGAAGGCATCGAACCGGGCCGCGGGCTGAAGGCCTTGCCCTCGCTGCTGTTCGGCAGCTTCAAAAAGGCTGGATGAAATACACCACGCCGGTCAGCGTGAGGACCGACAGCACCGTCGAGATCAGGATCGTTGCCGACGCCCGCTCCTGCCAGACGTGATATTGCTGGCCAATGACGAAAACATTCGTCGCGGTCGGCAGCGCGGCCAAAAGCACGGCCGAATAGATCCACACCGGCTCGAACCGCCCGAGCGACGAGAGCAAGAGATAAGCGGCGAGCGGATGCAGGATCAGCTTTGCCGGCACGATATAGCTGATTTCCACCGGCACCCGTTTCATCGGCCTAAGCGCCAGCGTCACGCCCATAGCAAACAATGCGCAGGGCGCTGCCGACTGCGCCAAATAATCCACCAGCCGCTGCACCGCCTCCGGCGGCTGCCATGACAGCGAGGCGGCGAGAAAGCCAGCGATCACCGACACGATAAAGGGATGGGTGATGACCTTGCGCGCCACATCCAGCGCAAGCTTCGCCGGGGAGCGCTTGTCTCCGCCCGCAACCGCCATCATCGCCGGGGCGACGATGAAGTGGGCGGCATTTTCCAGACAGACGATCAGCGCCACCGGCACCGCCGCCTTTTCGCCAAGCGCCAGAAGCGCAAGCCCCGGTCCCATATAGCCGATATTGCCGTAGCTTGCCGCGAAACTCTGGATCGTGGTTTCGGCAAGGCTGTTTTTCCGCACGAACCGGCCGATCAGGAACACAGCCAAGAAAATGCCATAGGTGCAGGCGAGACTGGCCGCGACGAAATCCATCCGCGCCAGTTCTTCCACCGGCGTTTTCGACACCAGCTTGAAAAACAGCGCCGGAAGCGCCGCATAGATGATGAAGGTGTTCAGCCAGCCCATCGCCTCGACCGGCTGCTTCGTGATGCGCGCCGCCCCGTAGCCGATGAATATCAGGCCGAAAAACGGTAACAGCAATCCGACGATATCCGTCACTATGTTTCCCCCGCAAGCAACTCCAGCGGGAGGCTTAGCCGATTTGCATCAGGATCGGAAAGGTCTCCTGGAACCAGATCGCCACATTGGTGATAAAACCGGACATGAAAGCGAGACCGGTCAGCACCAGCAATACGCCGAGCAGCTTTTCCACGAGGCCGAGATGGCGGCGGAAGCGGACGAGGAAACGCATGAAGGAGCCGGAAAACGCCGCCGCGATCCAGAACGGTACCGCAAGGCCAAGAGAATAGACCGCAAGCAGCGCCGCACCGTCGCCAACCGTATCGCGCGCGGCGGCGACGCCGAGAATAGCCCCCAGAACCGGGCCAATGCAGGGCGTCCAACCGAAGGCGAAGGCAAGACCCATGACATAGGCCCCGGACAGCGTGGCAGGCTTGCCCGCCCCCTGAAACCGCGCCTCGCGCGAAAACAGGCCGATGCGGAACACGCCGAGGAAATTCAGGCCCATCAGAATGATGATGAAACCGCCGATCTTGGCGAGAATATCGAGATTCTGGCGCAGAAGCGTGCCGATCGTCGAGGCGCCCGCCCCCAGCGCCACGAAGACCGTGGCGAAACCGAGCGTGAAGAAGAAGGCCGAAAACAGCACGGCCCTGCGAATCTCCGGCCGCGGCGCGGTATCTTCCGTCCTGAACTGCTCGACCGAAACACCTGCCATATAACAAAGATAAGGCGGCACCAGCGGCAGAACGCAGGGCGACAGAAACGAAAGAGCGCCGGCCAGAAGCGCGCTGAACAGGGAAATATCGGCAATCGACAAGAAAGAACTCCGCATTCCGCAAAGCCGCCGCGATTCTCGAGCTTCGCCGGCACTTCACTCTTCATTTTCGTGCATGTCATTGCTGCAAAAGGATTTCACCCGTTCGGCCGACATGTCTGAAGCCGGTTTTATCCCCAGCCGCCCCCTCTCTCCAATCACCTTTTCGGGGGTGCGACAAAAAAAACCGGATTGATTGTCGAAACCGCTTTTTTTGGGTTGACCGAACGGATCGCTCTACCTATGTTCCGCGCACTTCCGAAGGGCAGCCAAGCCCCGACATGGGAGAGCGTAGCTCAGCCGGTAGAGCAACTGACTTTTAATCAGTAGGTCCAGGGTTCGAATCCCTGCGCTCTCACCACCCAACGCATGATTCTCACAAATACCATCGTGGTGAGAGTAGTTATTTTTCGGCCAGAAGACATGCGTTGGCGATGAACCTTTTCAGAAAGCCAGATAAATATAGCGGCCGACCGCTATCCTCTTTCTTACTCAGGCAGATCTATAACGTCGTGCACCGTGACGACTGAGTACGCAACTGGCTTACCGCTTTTCATCTTAACGAGCACGTCCACCACAAAGCCCTTCTTGTAAACATTTTCGTCTGCCTCCCGAATTTCGCGCTTGATTGTGCCCTCAGCAACCTCGCTGCCATACATCAACGCCAAAGATTTTTCGGAAACTTCTTCAATCAACACGCGCTCGCCCGAAGACCTGCCAACAGCCGCATCATTAATATCTGACCGAGTGAAAACCATTAGCACTCTTTCATGGTGAAAATGGTCTGGCCTCATCAGGAGCTTTTTCCTGTCTTCGATATTGACAAGAGCAGTGCGGGCCTCAGGTGCTGAAAAGACAAAAGCAGCTTTTATTACTCTCTTTCCGTCTTCAAAGTAGGCCGCCTCTAAACGATGTCCTCCGAGTGGATCGCAGGCAATCGATCTCGCGGCATCTGCCCAGTCTTTGAGTTCTCCAGGAGTCTCCAGTTCTCCCTTCGGAATACGCCCATTCAATAGCGATTTGAAACGCGCGCCCCAACGCCTTACGAAATCTTCAAGGACTATTATCTGGTCCATGCTGTTTATCGCGGTAACCGCGAGACCAGTCACCACATCTGCCTCGATGCAGCCCTGCCGGACTTCCCGGATGAACATCTGAGGTTCCGTGTGAACACCCGGGTATTCTCGCTCAATATATCGGTCAAACTCGTTCGCTAGCGACGTGAAGGCGCCGACGAAGTCACGAAGTTCAACGAGCTCGTGCGTATCGAGCTTTAAGGTGAGTAATGCTTTGCTTGCCCCCATTAGTTGAGCATACGAAAGTCTTTCTATTTGTCTACAAGGGAATTCCGGCTTTCGGCGAGTAAAGCAACGCAATAACGCTCATGAGTGAGCTTTTGCAGGGTGACGGAGAATCCGCTTTTAAACCCTAGAGAAATCTGCAATCCAAAGGTCTACGCATTGGGTTCGATGGCCCGATGAAACCCAATCAGGAGATCATTTGCGCGCGACAGTACGGCGGCAGCGCCAGTTCCAGTCTCTTGGCTCGCCCGTGTCCATGTGGACCGATTCGGTGTGGCAATAGGTGCCGACGCCGCCGCGTTCCGGCAGGGAACGCAGATAGGTGGCAAGCTCCCATTTGGAGACGCCCTTGATCTGGATGTCGGCGGCATCGCAGGTATAGTGCTTTGAGCCCTGCCTTATGCCCTTCGGCGGACGATAGCCCGAGGTGACGATCGCCGGGCTGTTGTAGTGGCGCTCCACATCCTTGATCATCCGCACCAGTTCCGGCTTGAAACAGCCGACTTCGACGCGGTCCGTCTGCAGGAAAAGCCCGTTCGGGGCGACGCGGGTGAGGCCGGAGAGCGAAGCGAGCTTCATCAGGCCGGTCGGCTGGTCATCCTCTTCATCGAGATGGGCGTCGTCGAATTCGTCGGACATCATCGAGCGGCCGGAAAGGGCGATGCCCATCGTCCCGTCCGAAACTCCGGGCAATGCCGCGACCTGCGTATTGCCGGCCGTGCCGCTTTCAATCATTTTCGGCAGGCGCTTTTTGGCCGCACCGGCGAAAAATGCCGCAAGCGTTACGCCCTTACCCTCGCTTTCCTGCCCCTCGCCCGCCGCCCTGGCGTCCTTGGCTGGTTGCGCGGCAACGGCCGCGAGCTGTTCCGATGCCGACTGCGGCACGGCTACGGGAACCGGCTGACGATTTTCGCTGTGCTGTTCCGCCGGCGCCTGTGCGGCTGGCGGGACCTGAGCCGGCGTTGCCATCGGTTGCGGCTGCGCCGCCTGCACCGGTGCCGAATAGACGCTGCTGACGGCGGGAACGATTCTCTGGGAAGGAGTACCCGTGGTGGCGGTCGTGCCTGGCGCCCCTGCAGCACCGACGGGCGCTGCTGCTGCGGATGCGGTGGAATAAATGCTTGTCGTGCCTGCGGAGATCGCCGTTGGCTGCGTCGTCAATCCGCCGATATCGGGAGCGGCGCCATAGGCCTGCGCCGGGCCGCCCGATGCCTGCGGCTGGGCTGGTGCGGTCGCTCCGGCCGCCGATGCCACGGCCGGATCCACATAATGTCCCTGTTGCGCGCCGGCCGCAGCAGTTGAAGCGGCGGTCTGCGGCTTCTGTTGTGCGGAAATTTCCGGCTTTTTGGTCGCCGCCGCCATCTCGTCGTCGGTCACCGCCGAAACGCATCCGGAAAGCCCGAGCAGCGAAACCGCGATGACGAGACGCTGACGGACCAGACGTCCTTTCGCGCTCTCGACAGTTGTCATGGGTGGCCTCCGTATCTTGCATTTCCAACAGCAGCACGGGAACGGGCGCGTGTGCTTCCCCAAAACGGGACTGGCCGTTTCGATTCGCGGACTATGCCTCATCCCCTCGGGACAAGGCAAGAGCACCCGAAAACGCCGCTGCTCACCGGAAAATCCCTACCAGGAACCGGTATTCTGCATAGATATCCACGGTTCGGCTGGTGCGAGGCTTTCGCCCTTCTGCAGAATTTCGAAGGAAATACCATCCGGCGAGCGCACGAAGGCCATGTGTCCGTCGCGCGGCGGCCGGTTGATGACGATGCCGTTCTGCTGAAGCCGGGCGCAGAAATCGTAGATATTGTCGACCTCGTAAGCCAGATGGCCGAAGTTGCGGCCGCCGGTATAATCCTCGGTATCCCAGTTATAGGTGAGTTCGAGACACGGCGCCTTGTTTTCCTTCGCCGCAGCAATGTCGTCGCGCGCCGCAAGAAACACCAGAGTGAATCGGCCTTTTTCGTTCTCGATTCGGCGTATTTCCTCAAGACCCAGCAGGTCGCCATAGAATTTCAGTGATTCGCCAAGGTCTTTGACGCGAACCATTGTGTGCAGATACCGCATTTTCTTCCTCTCCATTACACGGGTCCGGAGCCGTTAAACGCATGATGGCAAGCCCCGGACAAGGACGGCGACATAAAAGCAGCTGCGTAAATCAAAAACTAGGGCTTGCGTGAAACCGTTACCAAGATGTTAATCTGGCGCACAGGAATCAGTTGACCGGTGTATGGCGCGTAATCGAGGGGTTGGCAGGATATGGCTGATAGGATGTCATCGAAAACGATAGTCGATGTCGAGGACCTTTCGGGCGATGCCGTGGACCTGACCGAAATTACCGGCGTCGTGAAGTGGTTCGATGTCGCCAAGGGTTTCGGCTTCATCGTCCCCGACAACGGCACGCAGGATGTGCTGCTGCACGTCTCCTGCCTGCGCCGCGACGGTTACCAGACAATTCTTGAAGGCACGCGCATCGTCGCCCTCATCCAGCGGCGCGACCGCGGTTTCCAGGCATTCCGCATCCTGTCCATGGACCAGTCGACCGCCGTTCACCCCTCGCAGCTGCCGCCGGTGCGCACCCATGTGCAGGTAACGCCTTCGAGCGGGCTTGAGCGCGCCATCGTCAAGTGGTTCAACCGCACCAAGGGTTTCGGCTTCCTGACGCGCGGCGAAGGAACGGAAGATATTTTCGTGCATATGGAAACGCTGCGCCGTTTCGGCCTGACGGAGCTTCGCCCCGGCCAGGTGGTGCTGGTGCGTTACGGCGATGGCGACAAGGGCCTGATGGCGGCGGAAATCCACCCCGACAACCCGGTTTCCATCGGGATGTCGCATTGATGTCCGCCCTGCCCCATATGGTGAAAAGCGCCGTTATGGCGCTTCTTTTTTTCACGCTCGCCGCCGCCGCCCAGGCTCAGCAACAGCAGACTTTCACCTCCGAACCGCTGCAGATTGAAACCGCCGGGGGAAAGAGCCACGATTTCACTGCCGAACTGGCGCTGAACAACGCCCAGCGCGAACAGGGCCTGATGTTCCGCAAGAGCATGCCGCTTGAAAACGGCATGCTGTTCGATTTCGGTGAGCCGCGTGACGTCGCCATGTGGATGCGGAACACGCTTATTCCGCTCGACATGCTTTTCATTGGCCGTGACGGCCGCATTACCCATATTCACGAAAACGCGGTTCCGCGTTCGGAAGCGATCATCAGCTCCCGCGGGCCTGTAAAATTTGTGCTTGAACTGAATGGCGGCACTGCGAAGCGCTATGGCATCAAGCCGGGCGATATGGTTCGCAGCGCGCAAATCGGCAACCGGAAATGACGTTGCCGCGTTATTGCGTCTGAATGAGCCGGACGAGCTTTCGCCCGGCTGGCGCAATATTCAGTAGACCGGCTCGATATGGCTCAGAATCCGGCAATTGGAAATGGAAGCGGCAAGGTTGATGGCGATGTCGATCGCCTCGACCGAATCGGCGGTGCCTTCCAGATAGATCACATCATTTTCGACAGTTGCGGAAATACGCGACTTCTCGAGACCCGATTCGAAAGCCAGAGCCGACGTGATTGCCTGGCATACGCCGGCCATGCGGTCTCCGAAGAAGCTTTCCTGAATGCCTGACAAATTGAACATATGCGTTCTCCTTCTTATGGACATAACAACGCCCTGAGGGCGGTTTTGTTCATCTCCGGTTCATCTATTTGTTCATCTTCCATTCATCTTGGAAAATTGGAACCCCCTGATCGATCACATTTTAGGTGATCGGGAACCATTTCGTGAGGCGGGCATTTCGCGCATGGGAGAATGAAAGACCTTCAAGGCAGGTAAAACAGGGAGGAGAATGACATGCTGATTAACAGAACGGAGCCGTGTCACCACGCCTCGTGGATGAAGCCGGTGGCGATCCATCTGCCGCTGTGCGTCGCCGTGGAAATCTACAGCCCGCTGGTGGCGCTGGACATGCTGATGTACCGTTGGCCCGAGGAACACGGGCCGGAATATGAAGAGGCACGCAGGAACTGCCTCGATGCCATCGCCGGCAGATGCGACATCGAGAAAGCACGGGAATCGTTTCTTGTCGCAAGCAGTCATGCCCATATCCTGAACGTCCATTAAAATTCATCGACCGTCATGACGATTGGGCCCTTCTATGCGGAGGGCTTTTTCTTTTGCGCGCGGCGTCTGCGACGCTTCCATGCACGGCGCAGCCTGCACACCGGCCGATGATGACATGTAACTGTCACGCAAACGTTATAATCGGCAGAGACGAATTCCATGGAATCGATTGGCGCGCAGACCGCCAAAAGCTTGGGAGTGGAACTGGCCAGCATGGAAACTGTCTTTGCCCTTTGCGCAATTCTGCTCCTCGGCTTCAATCTTCTCGGCATCGTTCTGGCCGGCTGGCGACTGACGAGACGGGACGCGGAAAACGATCTTGTCCGGCAAAAGCCGCCTGTCTCGCTCGTGGTACCGCTGCGCGGCGTGGAGAACTTCACGCCCCTGACGCTGTCGCGCGCCTTCGAACTCAACTGGCCCGATTATGAGCTGCTGTTCTGCGTCGCCGATGAATTCGATCCGGTGATCGAGGAAGTTCGCAAAGCGCAAGCCGCCTTCCCCTCGGTTTCCATGCAATTGCTCATCGGCGATGACCGCATCAGCGCCAATCCGAAACTGAACAATTGCGTCAAGGGCTGGCGGGCCGCCCGGCATGAGTGGGTGATTCTGGCCGATTCGAACGTGCTGATGCCGAAATCCTATATTGCGACCATGATGTCGGCCTGGCGGCAGGATAGCGGGCTGGTCTGCTCGCCGCCGCTCGGATCAAGGCCTGCGGGTTTCTGGGCGCATGTGGAATGCGCCTTCCTCAACGGCTCGCAGGGCCGCTGGCAATATGCGGCGGAAGCCATCGGCATGGGCTTCGCGCAGGGCAAGTCGATGTTGTGGAACAAGCCGTTTCTGGAAGGCAATGGCGGCATTCGCGCGCTGGCCGCTGAAATCGCCGAAGACGCCGCTTCGACGAAGCTGGTGCGAAGCGTCGGCCGCAAGGTGCATCTGGTCTGCGCCCCCTTCGAACAGCCGCTCGGCCAGCGCCATGCCGGCGAGATCTGGTCGCGCCAGACCCGCTGGGCGCGGTTGCGACGCGTGACCTTCCCGCAATATTTCGCGCCTGAAATCCTCACCGGCGCGCTTCCCCCGCTCCTCTTCGCGCTCGCCGCCGCCGCCATGATGGATGTAAACCTCGCCGCAACCGCCTTTGCCGTCCTCGCCCTCATGTATGTGCCGGAACTTGCGCTCGCGGCCCTCAACCGCTGGCCGATATCGCTCCATACGCTGCCGGCGATGATCGCCCGCGACATGATCATGCCTGTCGTCTGGGCGCGAAGCTGGATCGGCAGCGCGGTGGCGTGGCGCGGCAATGTCATGACGATCGGCACGGCGGAGAGCACTCTGGCCGGTCCGTCCGCGGAATAAATCACGGCTATTTGGAAGAAGTTACGCCGGAAAGCTGATGTTTTGCTTTAAAATGGTCGGAGTGGAGAGATTCGAACTCCCGACCCTCTGGTCCCAAACCAGATGCGCTACCAGACTGCGCTACACTCCGCCGAGGCGATGGCTGGGGAATACACGGTTCACCCGCAGTCCGCAACAGGGAAATTCATCTTTGTTCAGCCACGGCCCGCATGAGCAAAACGTAACCTCGAAACGATGGCGCAGGATCGGACGGCAAGGGGATAATCGTCTTGACTCTCACCTGAAGTCAGTCCATTTCAAATTCAACGTTCCTGACACGATTTGGTTATTCTATTCAGGTACGTGATGAATAATTCGGGGTGTTTCGCCCCACTGTCCAACCGGAGCAGTTTCGACATGTCTGCGAAGATTTACCGCCCTGCAAAAACCGCCATGCAATCCGGCAAGGCGAAGACCAATGTCTGGGTTCTGGAATTCGACGCCGAGGTTCCGCGCAAGATCGATCCGATCATGGGCTACACCTCCAGTTCCGACATGAAGCAGCAGCTCAAGCTGACATTCGAGACGCAGGAACAGGCCGAAGCCTATGCCCAGCGCAAGGGCATCGAATACCGCGTCATCCAGCCGAAGGAAGCAACCCGCAAGGTCGTTTCCTACACCGACAATTTCCGTTTCAACCGCACCCAGCCCTGGACGCACTGAAACACAACGATCAAAGTTATTGCCGGAGTATCGATTGCCCGGCATGACGGCCCCTTAGCTCAACTGGATAGAGCAACTGCCTTCTAAGCAGTAGGTCGCAGGTTCGAGTCCTGCAGGGGTCGCCATCTTTTCTGCAACGCCAGATACGTCCGGATTATCGCAAGATGATTGCGCTCCGTAGGTTTGTCGCTATTTTACTTGGTCGGGTCGAAATGCTCCAATAGGTTTGTCCCCAGTCACCAAACATCACAATTCCATTGCCGATTCTGGGACTACGAGCCTCTCAGGATTGATGACTGGATAAGTAGGCGGCAAAGAGCACAAAAGACTGTCTGAGGGGCGAGTTAGCGTGTTGGAAAACCCAGAGTGGCATGTATTTTCGGCGTGCACTCAATCCCGCAGGGCCTCATTTGAAAGCGCCACCAACAGCGAACGCTATCCCAACGTACCTGCAAATCGTTCAGGCCACCTATTGCGTTGAAAGACCTCGCCGATGAAATCAATGAACACACGGGTTTTGGTCGGTAGCAAGGTCCGGTTCGCATAATAGATCGAGATCGGACCAGCGTCCGCGTACCAGGCCGGGACAAGACGGATAAGCTCGCCGTTCTCCAGGTAGGACAATGCGTCCGGCTTCGCGATCATAGCGACGCCAAGTCCCATAACGGCAGCCGATCGCATTGCGGCCGGGTCGTTGACGACGATCCTTTCCTTCAGTGCCGCCGACTGCTCTTCACCTGCGACGTTTCGCATCTGCCACTGGCGAATTCGCCCTGTACGCATCGAACGCATGACGATGCCGTCCAATTCAATCAGGCTAGATGGATCATGAGGCGGAATGCGATCCTGCATGTATGACGGCGAGGCAACCGCGATGATATGGGCCGACGCCAAGGTCTTTGCGATGATGCCCGGTGTCAGGTCGAACCCACCCCCGATCGCCGCATCGTATCCCTCGGTGATCAGGTCCACCTGCCGATTCTCGAACATCCACTCCGGCCTGATCCGCGGGTATCGGCATATGAACTCGGGCAACGTCGGAAGAAGGTATTCAACTCCAAATGTGGGACTCATACTGAGTCTCAGCACGCCTGCCGGTTCGGCCTGTTCGTTGGATGCCTCGGCAATCGCACCCTGAAGGCTATCCAGGTGATTACGGACCGAATGAAGGAAGCGCTCGCCCGCCTCCGTAAGCGTGAGGCTTCGCGTGCTGCGTTGGAAAAGCCGAAGCTTCAGGTTGGATTCAAGGGTGGCGACGTTCCTGCTGACCGCCGCTGGCGTTAAACCCAGTCTGCGGGCCGCCGAAGAGAAGCTTCCAAGCTCGGCGCTGCGCACGAAGGACTCCAGATTTGCCAGTGTTTCCATAACGCATCTTTCAATGATTGCTTGAAATTAATAACAGTCAATTCCGTCTAATCATAGAGGAATAAAAGGGCGATATTCACTCCATCGAAACCAAAGCAAATGGAGTGCTTCCAATGACCAACACCTCTTTGAAACTGTCCGGCAAGACCGCTCTCGTCACGGGCGGTTCCCGTTCGATCGGCGCAGCCATCGCAAAGCGCCTTGCGGCAGATGGAGCCGCAGTCGCCATCACCTACAGCGCATCGCCGGAAAGGGCAGCAGCAGTCGTCAAAGACATCGAAAACGCTGGTGGTCGTGCTATCGCCATCCATGCCGACTCCGGGGACCCCGAATCCGTACGTGCCGCCGTGGCCAAGACGGAGGAAGCGTTCGGCTCCCTCGATATCCTCGTCAACAATGCCGGCATCGCACTCGGCGGTTCGATTGAGGACATAAAGTTCGAAGACTACGAGCGCATGATCGCGGTCAACGTAACCGGTGTGTTCGTCGGCACGCAGGAGGCCGCCCGTCGCATGAAGTCGGGTGGGCGCATCATCCATATCGGTTCGTCCATGGTCCGGTATGCAGCCTTCCCGACAGCCTCTCTCTACACACTGACGAAGGGAGCCGTTGCCGGCTTCAATCGCAGCCTCGTGCGAGACCTCGGTCCCAAGGGCATCACCGTGAACACCGTGCACCCTGGCCCGACCGACACCGACATGAACCCAGATGGAGGTCCCGTCTCGAAGATCGTCGGCCCCGGCATGGCTATCGGACGATACGGCAAGGACTACGAGGTTGCCAGCGTCGTTGCCTATCTCGCCAGCCCGGAGGCTGCCTTCGTAACCGGCGCTGACATCGTCGCCGATGGCGGCTTCACCGCCTGACCATCAATCCAACCTGGAGACTTCCCATGTCTATTGGTATCATTGGAGCCGGCGAGATCGGCTCCGCATTCGCCCGCGCGCTGGCGCGAAACGGGATCGCTGCAACGATCTCCAACAGCCGAGGTCCCGACACGCTTCGGGACTTCGCACGCGAACTGACCCCACACATCACGGCAGGCACCATCGAGGAAGCGGCCGAAGCCGATCTCGTGCTGGTCGCCGTTCCGTGGTCGAAATTGCCAAAGGCATTGATGGGCCTTCCGGATTGGGCCGGCCGCATCGTGATCGACGCCAACAACCCGATCGAGCGTCCGCTCTTCCAGCCAGCGGAACTCAATGGGCGACTGTCGACCGAAGTCTTCGCTGACCTGGTACCAGGCGCTCGTGTCGTAAAAGCGTTCAACCACCTCCCTCCGCATCTGCTCTCTGGTGATCCGCGCGCTGAGGGTGGAAGCCGCGTCCTCTTTTACTCGGGAGATGACACGAGATCGAAGGCAGAAGTTGGTGCGTTGATCGCCAGGCTGGGCTTCGCGGGAATCGATCTCGGTCCGGTCTCGGTCGGCGGACAGCTCGTGCAGTTCCCGGGCGGGCCGCTCCCTGCACTCAACCTTGTGAAATTTGGGTGACTAACATCGGACGCACGCTGCGAGAAGCAAATTCTGTTGTCATAGCGTGCGTCGCTTCGCGTCCGCCGTCGCTACAAAAATCAAGAATTCGACGAAAAAATCTCCAGTTTTAATAAATCGCCGGTGAAATCCGGGCATCTTCGCTTTCGCAGTTAAAGGTGACTGCGGAAAAACGGAGCAAGCCATTGAAATATTTGGCAACGACCTGCCTTGTAAGCGAGGTTGCTAAACCACGCCAAAAGCCCCACGTCTTGGAATTCATTGCTACGAACACATTCGTGTTCTCGCCCGAGACCCTGATTGACGTTCAACGCGGAATCCTTAGGACGTCGAAGACGAATCCTCAGAGAGCCGCCGAGCTTCGCGAATGGCTTTCCTCTGTCAGCGGCAGTTGGCCTCTTGCATCTGGCCGAGAGCAAGAGAAAGCAAAATTAGTTGCAACTATGCTGGAGTGCCGCGAACTGAAGAACATCTGGCTGCCCCAACCAAAGGTAGCGCATCCTGGTTTCGGATACCATGTGTCGATCGCAGCGGCGGCGATTGCATACGAGCTTCCGCTTGCAGGCTTCGGGATCGATACCTTCCTGCAAATCGATCGCTATTTCAGCCTACCCGGCATATTCGACCTAAAAGACGAGAGCTGGCGATCGGCTGCAAGCGAATGCCGCACGGTCGATTGGAAACAGGTCAGGACGCAGTTGCGGCAATCTTTGGATGGTCGACAAACGCCTGGAAGGCGGGCGGCCTAACGAAGCCGATAGGTCGCCCGAACCACTTCAACACTCAACATCCAATCAGCAGTCATTCACAGTGATTGCTAATCTTCAAGGCGGGTATTGCGTAAAACGCTTTGTCTGCCTTGAAGAGAGTTATGGCCGGCAAACCTTAATAAAACACCGGCGAACCTCCTCGCAGAAGTGGCTCCTGTATTCTCTGTGAAGTTAATCAAATAAGATGTGCCATGCAAAAGCCAGCGCGATAGCGTGATATTTGGAATCAGTTTAGCCGTTTGAGGGAGGATTTACGTGAGCGACGAACTTCATCTTGAATTGCAAGCGATCGTCTACAAGAGCCCGCTGCTCTCTTCGATCCTTAACAAATGGGATGAGATTGCTCTGCCTGATTCCTGGCTTGTCGCTGGTGCCGTAACCCAAACGGTTTGGAACCACGTTTTTGGCTTCTCACCCATTTATGGCATTCAAGACGTCGATATTGTCTATTTCGACGCCGACGATCTTTCTGAAACCTTGGAGGCCGAACACTCTGCCCGTATCCGAGCCGCATTTTCTGACCTGCCATTCTGGATAGATGTGAAAAATCAGGCCAGAGTACACTCTTGGTATGAGACCAAGTTCGGATACTCGATTAAGCCGTATACCTCGACAGCCCAGGCCATAACCACTTTTCCGACAACGGCAGCAGCTGTGGGACTCCGACCTGGCCATACTAAATTGGAACTGTACACTCCCTACGGACTTTCTGACTTACTGAGTGCCATCGTCCTGACCTTGCCCCCAAGTTTTATCCAGTTTTGAGTTCGCTCCAGCGGTTTTGGGTTGCTGTATTCGGGGCGGTAGCGGCGGGGTGCGGTGCGGAGCCAT
>NZ_JBNWCL010000021.1:0-91960 GCF_053522445.1 Agrobacterium sp. 22-221-1 | reverse complement strand
AAGGCCAACCCCTTGACCAAAGCCTGATCAGAAAACCATACTCAGAGGTGGCTCACTTCTCGGTGGAAAAACCGGCTCAGTTCCGCGTGGAAACCAACACGCCGTGGAAGACATCGGCAGGTTTGTCGCTGCCGTGCTTGCCGACAAGTCACGCTTCGGCGGCGCAACACTTAAAATCGCCAGTGATCGACTGACCGGCCCCGAGCTTGCGGCTGCCTTCAGCGAAGCAGCCGGTCGCTCGATAGCCTATGAACGGTTTCCGGACGATGTTTTGGCTGCAAACGCTGATCTCGCGCATATGGCAGAGAGCCTGGTAGACGGGCCGCTCGCCGAGCTCGTCGATCTGAAAGTCATGCGCGAAATTAACCCCGACCTTCTCACTTTCAGGTCCTGGCTCGCTGGCAATGGGCGCAAGCTGCTCGATGCAGCCTTGCAACCGTCGGTCTAGGGACATACGCCAGCCTCAATAACGACAAGCGAACCACAACGGCTACCGAGCAGACGTTTGCAGTTCATCAGTCGCGCGCCAGGGCTTCGATCGGGTCCAGCTTTGCCGCATTGCGGGCAGGAAGGAAGCCGAAGACGATTCCGATCAGGGTTGAGCAGGCGAAGGCCACAATGATGGAGCCAGAAGAGAAGATCATTTTGAAGTCGGGGCTCAGCAAATTAAAAAGAGCGCTGATCCCGAGGGCGAGCATCACTCCCATGAAGCCGCCGACAAGGCAGACCATGACGGCCTCGATCAGAAACTGGGAGAGGATATCGCTGCGGCGCGCGCCAACGGCCACACGAACGCCGATCTCCTTGGTACGTTCGGTCACGGACACCAGCATGATATTCATCACGCCGATGCCGCCGACAATCAGCGAGATCACGGCGACTGACGAAATCAGCAGCGTCAGGGTTTGCGTGGTGGTCTCGATCGTCTCGCGAATGGTTGCCGAGTTGGTGAGGAAGAAGTCTTTCGCACCATGCCGACGCTCGATAAGGCGCGAAACTGCGGCCTCGACATTGCCCGGGTCGACATCGTCCCTGATACGGACCGTTATGCCCTCGACGTTAGAACGACCCAGCATGCGGCCCATGACGGTTGTGTAGGGCGCATAAACGGTCAACGTATCAACCGCCGGGCCGAAGGAGTTTTCCCGTTTCGTCACGCCTGTGACCCTCGCCGGCATTGTGCCCAGAAGGATGACCTGCCCCACCGGGTTTACCCGGTCTGGAAACAGGTCTCGCGCAGCGTTTGCATCGATCACCACATTCTGGCTGTAGGCGGTAACGTCCTGGGCGTCGAACAGTTGTCCATCCGCCAGCTCAAGGCCCCGTACACGGAAAAAGTCGGCGCCAACGCCGGTGACTGACGCATTGACGGCCACGGCGGCGCGCTTGACAGTTACGCTCGTCGTGACGGTTGGTGTCACGCTGTCGACATAGGGCTGGTTCACCAGCGCTTCTGCATCGGCGGGAACCAGCGTCCGTATCTTGCCCGCCTCCAGATCGCCGAAGCCTTTACCCGCCCGCACCTCGATCGTGTTGGTGCCGAGCGAACTGATACTGCTCAGGATTTGTTGCTGCGAGCCGGCCCCGAGAGCTGAGATAGACGCCACCGAGGCGATACCGATGATGATACCGAGCATGGTCAGAAGCGAGCGCATCTTGTGCGCCCATATTGCTGCGCCCGCCATACGAAAGGCTTCAGTCATCCGGTCAATTGCACCACGCCAGCCAGCGCCCGGCGCGTGTTCGCGGATGGGACGGGCCTTTGCGTCGGATTTGGATATATTGCGCTCGTCTGAAATGATAACGCCGTCGCTGATCTCTACGACCCGATCCGCGTGTTCGGCGATCTTCTTGTCGTGAGTGACGAGAATGATGGTGTGCCCCTCGGCGTGAAGCTCGCGCAGGATCTTCATGACTTCGGCGCCACTGTGCGTATCCAGCGCTCCGGTCGGTTCGTCGGCCAGAATTATCTCGCCGCCATTCATCAGCGCGCGGGCGATCGACACCCGCTGCTGCTGGCCGCCCGAAAGCTTGCCCGGAATATTGCCCGTCCGCTCGGCGAGGCCCAGTCGGGTCAATAAGGAGATCGCTCGCTTGTGCCGGTCGGATCGGCTGCGTCCGGCATAGATGGCCGGCACCTCGACGTTGCTGACCGCGCTGAGATCGCCAAGCAGATGATAACGCTGGAAGATGAAACCAAAACGCTCACGGCGTAGCGCGGCCAGTTCGTCCACGGACATCTTCGAGGTCTCACGCCCTTCGATCCAGTAGCTGCCGTCCGTCGGACGATCGAGGCAGCCAAGGATGTTCATGAGCGTCGACTTGCCGGAGCCCGAGGCGCCGATGATGGCCATCATCTCGCCGGCCTCGATGTCTAGGTCAACGTCTTTCAGCACCCGCACCATCTCGTCGCCTGCGGGGAAAGCGCGGGATACCCCACGTACTCGGATCAGTGGTTCCGTCATAACGCGCCCTACCGCTTCGCCGCGGCCAGTTGAGCCTGGCCATCCGTGCGTTCGTCCGTGGATGCTCCAAGGACGATAGTCTCGCCTGCCTGAAGACCACTAAGGATCTGGATGTCCGCGCCGTTATCGATGCCGACCTGGACCTGCCGGATCTGGACCTCGCCCATCGCGTCCAGTACGCGGACACGCGCCGTATCGCCGGCCCGGGGCGCCCCTTCCACTGCGCTGAGCGGAACCAGCACGGCGCCGCTGACGCGGCTCAAGACGATGGACACCTGCGCCGTCATGGAGGGCCGCAGGACCCCGTCCGCATTCGCCACGTCGATCAGCCCGGTGTAATAGACCGCACCGTTGGTTGAGCCAATCCGGCTCGCGGCGGCGTTGCTCTCGTTGGCGATGGAGGCGGGGGCCGGTTCCACCTGTCGCAACTCCCCATCGAAACGACGCTTCGGATCGCCAAGAATGCTGAACCAGACCGGAAGGCCCCGCCGCACACGCACGACGTCAGCCTCGGAGATATCCGCGCGCACCGTCATTGTGTCCAATCGCGCGATCATGACGATGGTCGGCGCGGTCTGCAGGGCATTCACGGTTTGACCTTCGTCAGTGACGATCGCGACCACTGTGCCGGCGATTGGGGCCGTGATGCGGGTATAGTCCAGTTCTATACCGGCAGACTCCAGCGCGACCTGCGCTTGGGAGACCTGAGCGTCCAACGACTGAACCTCAGCCCGCGCGGTGTCTCGCATCGCAACCGCGGCGTCATACTGGGCGCGCGGCGTCGAACCACCTGCCAGCAGGTCACGCTCGCGCTCGAAATCCTTCTCGGCTTTCACCAGACCGGCCCTGCGCGCAGCGTGAACGGCGCGGATGTTGGCCAAAGCGGCCTCGCGGTCCCGCAGGGTGTTGCGCCGGGTCTGGGAATCGATCTCGGCCACCAATTGGCCAGCCTCGACGATGTCACCGATCTTGACAGCCAGATGCTCAATGCGACCCGAAGCCTGAGCGCCGACACGCACAAGCTCAAGCGGTTCGAGAACTCCGGTCGCCAGCACCAGCTCTTCAATGTCACCCGTTCGCGCCTGCGCGGTCACCAGTTCAGGCTTCGCCGGCGGACGCAGAAACAGGAGCCAGGCGACCAGCAGACCGACAAGGGTTGCCGCCGCCAGAATGAAACGCTTGCGGGTAATGTGTCGTGTCATTTAGTCGTGGCCCATGCTATTGAAATTTGCGGGCTTTCTCTGTCACGAGAGTTACCTGAAAATTACGGAGAGCGGTCGTCGCGCCTATCCGTTAGGCACGCGCTGTAAGATCAACCGATCGGCAAAGAGTGCTTGCAATGTGGATGGCGTGCCAAAGATTGCCCGCCAGACATCAAGCGATCGCGGCCGTGCTCAGCCAACGTCGACGGACGAAGATGCCTTAACCAGTTGGCCAGACGACGGGCTACCGCTGCTGGAAAACGCGCTTCTCGCGCCAGCGCACGGCAAATGTGCTGCCCTTGCCTGGAGCGGACGAAAGCTCAACATAGCCGCCGTGACGGGTGACGATCTCGTTGACCATGCTGAGCCCCAGGCCCGCACCTGAGCCGTGAGGGCTGATCCGGTAGAACGGTTCGAATATGCGCGATTGCTTATCGCCGGCAATTCCACAGCCCTGATCGGCGACAGCCACGCTGCCGTCAGCCTCAATACTGACCGATATCTGTCCTCTTCCGCCTCCGTACTGGACTGCATTACGCACCAGATTGACGAATGCACGCTCCAGAGCTTCGGCATCCCCGGGAACGAACAGGTTTTCCGCATCGCTATCGAACGAAATCTCGTAACCTTCGGCAATTGCCAGGGGAGCAAGGTCGGCGACCACCTTCGACACAACGCTGTTGAGATCGACAGGTGCATTTTGCTGAGGCTTCTGCCGGTACTTCTCGGTGTCGAGAAGCTGGTTCGCGATTGCTGTAAGTCGCTTGATGGCCGTCTGCAGGTGTGTCTTGTCCGCACCTGGTGAAAGCGTATCGATTCTCACCTGCAGGACAGCAATCGGCGTTCGAAGTTCATGGGCCGCGTTGACGAAGAAGCGCTCCGTCGCCTCGAAGCCGCTATCGAGACGACGCAGCGCCCTGTTGATATCGCGCACCAGGCGAAGCACCTCATTGGGCAAGCCCCGCTCTTCCACCAGGGCGCCACGTGTGTCGAGATCGATCCTGTCGAGACGCCTGGTCAGGTCGCTGAAAGACCGCAAAGCCCAGCGTGTGACAAATGGAACGCCAATCAGGGAAATGGCGACGAGGATCAGCGCCGGCACGCCGATGGCAAGGTTCCCCAACAGCACGGTCACACCATATTGGGACATCGAAACACCGCCGGCAAAAATCGTTGCCTCACCGGCCTCTGTGTCGAAACGCTCCATGCGCGCGACACTCAACGGATCGTTCAGATCACCATGGAGCTCGACACTTCTGAACGCCCGCAGGAATGGCATGTTGTCGGCAATTTTCCCGGGAGGCGTACCGTGTGCAAGGACAATATCTTTGCCCAGGTCTGCCACGAACCACAGGTCAGGCGCTTCCTCCATAATCTCTTTAAGCTCGGCCGTCGGAACCAGATGAGGTCGGCCATTCGGCTCAAGACGAACCGAGTCTGCGATTTCCTGAGACAGCCAGATGGACGTGATCGCCACATCGGGCTTGAGGCCAGAAAGGAGATAGAAAACCAGGCTGAGCGAGGCGATGACCGCGCAGAGCTGCAGGACAATAAAACCAAAAGTGAATCGCCAGCGAAGGGATGTGCTGGTCATCCTATTTCTGCTCATGAAGGTAGTAGCCTATGCCACGAATGTTCTTGATAACAATGTCGGCCTCCGCTTCGCCAAGCTTTCGGCGCAGGCGAGACATGTTGGATTCCAGTGAGTTCGACTGGATCTCATCGTCAAAGGAATAGACCTGCCCCTCAAGGGACGAGCGCAACACGGTACGACCACGGTTTCTCAGAAGAGTTTCGATGATAAGCAGTTCCCTGCGGGTGAGCGCAAGCCGGACGCCGTTGACATGCACATCGCATGAAACACGATCATAGGTAACGTTTCCTGCCGACAGGACGAATGGGCCCGTTGTCGGCACACGCCTCAATACAGCGCTCATTCTGGCAATCAGCTCGGGAATTTCGAACGGCTTCGGCAAATAGTCATCGGCGCCGTCATTGAGGCCGGAAATTCGCTCGTCGGTCGATCTCAGAGCGGAGATGATGATCGATCGCGTATTTGAACCCACGCGACGCAAATCGGCGAGAAAGGTACTGCCATCACCGTCCGGCAGTTGCCGGTCGATAAGGACAATATCGTAGTCCGCCATAGCGATTGCTTCCCGCGCCGTCGCCAGATCTCCAACAGCATCAAATACGATGCCATGCTGCGAGAGGGCCACCCTCAACGCATCCGTCATTTCCGGATCGTCTTCGATAAGTAGAAGTTTCATAGTGGCCTAATCAGTCCAGTCTCGGACTATCATTCCCGATAGTCTTTACAGCAAAACTACGGCTCTGGTTCAGATAAACTCGACAGTTGTGACGTTCCGACCGTCAGGTTGTGGGACATCATGAAACTGCTGCGGACGTGGGAGACCGGAGAAACCGAAGTCCGTCCGATATCCATCTCGCCTTTGACGTGCGCCACCCAGGCCGCAATCTTTATCGGCAGCGACCGTAATGATCCCGGTATCTGCATCCGTAGTCGCGGCGGTCCCGTTGTTCCCAGCGGTCGCGGCGGTTCCTGTCGTTACGTTCGCTGATGTTGCCTACGACTGCCCCTCCCACGCCACCTGCGGCGGCTCCCACTGCAGCGCCTTCCCAAGTGCCGCTTGCCAACCCACCGATGATAGCGCCGCTCGCCGCACCAATGCCGGCACCCTTTTCCGTCTGGCTGCACGCTGTCAGCGTCAAGCAAACGAGTACGCCTGAAATGATCTTTTTCATGTCTGTCCTTTCGAGCCATCGCCGCTATGGTCGCCTGTCGACCGTTGCGACACACCAAGGCGGAGACGTATGGACACCGAAAATTACGTGGAAGTTACGCAGAACCGTCGGTGTCGATACCGGTCGAAAGCACAAATTCGTGTAGGAGGCGCGTCTTCGCGATAAGTCATTCTGAGGCAACTCCGCCCGCCTAATCGATAGAGCATGCTCTTGGCGACATCCCTGGCTATGAGGCGCGCGAGACGACGAACGGCCCCAGCGGATCGCTGCGATCCAGCGCCTTTCAACCCCCTTCTTCCGCAGCACGCCTTATAACGACGATCCCGCATTTTCCAAAACGGTCGCGACGCAACCAGCTGCGCCGGAAGGCAGCGTCGAGACGAAATGATGGTAATAAGTTTCGTTTAACTTCACGAGGCTGGACAAACTCAACGTTCACCATCGTCAAATCGATGTGTCCACCATTGCGTATACTCCATCTCATCGACATCGTAGGGAGCCCGTAGATAGGGATAGTCCCAGTTCTCGTAGCGCAAGGGCTTGAGGAAATCGTTGACCGCTCGGTATGCTGCAGGCACGTGGCCCTTATTCAAGTCACCCAGCACGGGCCGTTCACCCGCCTGGAAAACGACGCCCCCCTCGTAGGAATGGAGGACGATATCGTCTCCGAGTACTTCTCTTGCCTTCTCAATGCCACCGACGCGCGCGAGCAACTCATCGTTGACGGCTGTAAGCCAATTCACGTCACGGATCACATCGGTGCGACGCAATATTTCCAGAGTGAAATTACTGCTATCTTCGTAAAGAAGGCCGGGAAACCGACGGAACAGAGGATATGCTCTTTCAGTTGCACCCGCCACATAGGAATAGAAAAAAAGCGACATCCCTGAAACGGCATAAAAAACCCGGAGATTGCGGCAAGCGTCAACGAAGAGGCGAACCACGCCAGTCGGGTTGCGTGATAATTCCGATAACCGCGTCTGATACATTAAGCGCCCATTGCCGCCGCGGTAGCCGGCGCTTGGAAGGAGGACAGTAAAGTAGTCGTAAACCGGATCGGTGGAACGCAGCGCCTGTTTTGGCATGTGCCTGATATAGAAGCTCGCGGTATCCCCTTTGTCAAAATACTCGTCTTGTGACAGACTTTGCGCAACGTCTTCCCGTGACGAGATGCGGCGTACGCGCTCGTTAAAGGACAACAAATTTGTGTTGCCTTCCGCAAGGTCGTAGTAGCGTAGCGCCAGATCCAGCATGGCTTGGCGTGTATGCCGTGTTTCACCATCCGCAAAATAGAACCCGGCCGTTAACCCGAACAACCACGGGATGGCATTGCCGGGTGGTGGGCCGATTTCGTTCAGTATTTCGAGTTCACCGCGCTCTTCGAGGAGCGCCATTCTGACGATGAGTTCGTTTATATCCAAGACGCCATCCTAGCGCTCGCCATCGTCAAATCGGCGTGTCCACCATTCGGTGTACTCCATCTTATCGACATCGTATGGTGCTCTTAGATAGGCGCGCTCCCAATTCTCGTAACGCAGGGGTTTGAGGAAATCGTTCACCGCGCGATATGCTGCGGGCACCCTCCCCTTGTTCAGGTCGCCGAGCACAGGCCGTTTACCAGCCTGGAGAACGACACCACCCTCGTAAGGATGAAGGATGACTTCTTCGCCGAGTGCCGCTCGTGCCTTGTCGAAACCACCAACCCGCGAGAGCAGTTCATCGTTGATGGCTGTCAGCCAGTTCACGTCGCGGATAGTGTCCGTCCGGTCTCGTATGGCCAATCCAAAACGCGCGCCATCCTCGTAAAGCAGCCCAGGAAACCTGCGAAACAGAGGATAAACTTTTGCAGTTGCGCCCGACGCATAGGAATAGAAAAAGAGCGACAAACCCGACACGGCATAGAAAACCCGCAAGTCGCGGCAGGCGTCAACGAAGAAACGGATCACACCTGCCGGATCGCGCGACAGCGCCGATAGCCTCGTCTGGCACATGAGGTGACCATTTCCCCCGCGATAACCGGCACTAGGAAGAAGAGCAGTAAAGTAGTCGTGAACCGGATCGGTCGAACGCAACGCCTGTTTTGGCATATGCCTGATATAGAAGCTCGCGGTCTCCCTCTCGTCGTAATATTCGCCCTGCGACAGATATTCCTCAATCTGTTTTCCTGCTGAAATACGGCGTGTCCGCTCATTCAACGACAATAAATTGGTGTTACCCTCTACCAGATCGTAATAACGCAGTGCCAAACCCAGCATAGATTGGCGTATTTGACGCGTTTCTCCGTCGGCAAAATAGAATCCGGATGTCAGCCCAAACAGCCATTGGATGGCATTGCCGGGTGGCAGGCCGATTTCGTCCAGTTTTTCGAGTTCACCGCGCTCTTCGAGGGTGGCCATTATAGTGATGAGTTCGTGTAACTTCACGAGACTGAGCAACCTTAACGATCAACATCGTCAAATCGATGTGTCCACCATTGCGTATACTCCATCTCATCGACATCGTAGGGTGCTCGCAGATAAGGATAATCCCAGTTCTCGTAGCGCAGGGGCTTGAGGAAATCATTGACCGCGCGATAGGCCGCCGGCACCCGCCCCTTATTCAAGTCACCCAGCACAGGCCGTTCACCCGCTTGGAAAACGACGCCCCCTTCGTAGGGATGGAGGACGATATCGTCTCCGAGTACTTCTCTTGCCTTCTCAAGACCACCGACGCGCGCGAGCAACTCATCGTTGACGGCCGTAAGCCAATTAACGTCACGAATCACATCAGTGCGCTGCGAAATGATTAACCCAAAACGGATGCCATCTTCGTAGAGGAGGCCCGGAAATCTGCGAAACAGAGGATAGGCCCGTTCGGTTGCGCCTGCCGCATAGGAATAGAAGAAAAGCGACATCCCCGAAACGGCATAAAAGACCTGAAGGTCACGGCAGGCGTCAACGAAGGAACGCACAACACCTACTGGATCTCGCGATAGTTCTGACAACCTCGTCTGGTACATCAGGTGCCCGTTGCCGCCACGGTACCCAATGCCCGGAAGAAGCGCCGTCAAATAGTCGTGGACCGGATCTGTCGACCGCAGAGCTTGGGCAGGCATGTGTCTTATATAAAAGCCTGCGGTCTCCTTCTCATCAAGGTAATTGCTTTGTGCTAGATGTCGCTCAATGTCATCTCTCGAAGACAGGCGGCGCGAACGTTCACCGACCGTCAGCAGATTGGTGTTTCCTGTCGTCACATCGTAGTAACGCGCGGCGAGATCGAGTGCGGCTCGTCGTATCCGTGGTGTTTCACCACCTGCAAAATAGAAACCAGCAGTGAGGCCAAACAGCCATTGAATCGCGTTGCCCGGTGGCAAACCGATCTCGTCCAATTTATCGAGTTCACCGCGCTCTTCGAGGATGGCCATCGTGCCGACGAGTTCGTTTAAATTCATAACATTATCCTTACCAGCTTGGTATCGGAGGTCGGCGTCCGCCAGGAAGCCGGGGGCCTGGCAACGGAAGCCAGATCGGCGGGCCATTCTCAAGGCCTTTTTTTAGCTGTCGCCATCGTTCTTCGGCCTCCCATTGACGTTCCTGTTCGCGCTGCCTTACGGATTCCTCGCAATTGTCACATTCATCCAGCACCACGAATTCCCTGTATCTGGCCCTGTGACGCAATGCGATAGCCTCATAAGCAGCATTCTTCGTGGGATCATTTGGAAACTTGTCCCCCGGAAACTTCATGTCATACATGTGGGTCATCTGGCCGTTTTCGACTTTCACCACATCCAGCCACCGGGAGCCACGCACATTGAACCATCGCGTGCCGCCCCAGGGCGCCCGGCGGGGAACCTTTGGAATGTCGTGTTCCTCTCCCTGCAGGATGACATTGCCGGGCGGCTTGTCCGGGAACTGATTGTTCGGGTTGTTGGGATCCCAGAACCCAAGCTCGGAAACATAGCCGTAATTGGTGCGCGGATCGCCGACCGGCATGCTGCTGCCAAGGACTGTGTTCGGATATTGCGCCTGGATCGTTGCATCGACACAGCGCTGATAACGCCCCGGGCTGGCCTCGTCGTCGCGTGGTAAAACCTGATCGACCCATTCAAGCCCCTCGGTAACGCTGTTTCTCGGACGATGCAGCGCATAGCAGCGGCAGCCCACTTCGCAGAGATAGCGCTCGGGATGGCCTTCGGGCAGGTCGGTTTTGTAACCCCCGACCGATACGGTGTTGCCCTTGTTGAGGAGCATCTTGTCGGTAAGGCGCGTCACTGCGCGGCCTTGCATGAACACGTTGGGAGACCAGGACAGGAAAGTGGCCTCATGCAGATGCGTACCGGATTTGATCCCGCCGGACGAACCCGGTTCATCGCCGATCGATTTGGCGAACCGCGAGCCGCGCACGCCATTCATCGCCCCGCCATGCGAAAACACCGTGGTGGTCCCGTCGGCAAGGTCGCGGGCAAATGCGGTATTCGTATATGGCACGGGCACAGGCTTGGGTGGGGTCAGGCAAACATCCGGTAAGGTCGAGCGGACATAGCCATTCGAGTTTTTGTGGCAGAGCGTAATCCCATTGATGCGGATTGTTTCCTTCATGCATCTATCCTGCCGGTTTTTATGTCGCGCTGGACGCTTTCCACAATTGTTGCCGCTCTCAGCCCGTCGCGGGAACTGGCGGACAGAAGGCTGTAGAGAAATTCCTCGCCCCCCGGCTCTGTCTTTTCTACGAGCGATCCTGGCGCGGGCCCAAGCGCAAGCGCCGCCATCACAAGCCCGCTCGCGGCCCCAAGATCACCCAGTTGAAGCGCGGGGATTTCTGCCCTGTCGGACAGGTCGGCCATTTGCGCGGCGTTGGTTGTAATCGCATATCCAAATTCCTCAGCGCGTACGCGATCGCCATTGAGATCGACAATGAAGCGATCAGGAGAAAAGCCTCCTTCGAGGAGCGTCCCATAACAGCTCGCAAGGGCGCGACCCATCAATCCGCGCTCGGGATCAATTGGGTTTTCAGGCTCTTCCATGGTAGAAAGGCGCGCAATTCGACCGAGCCGCGCGTCATCTTCCGGCCCAAGTGCGAACACGGCCGCAGCTTCGCCGGGAACCATACCGTAGGGGTTCTCACGTGTCAGCATTTCACCGTGATAAGCCAGACTGTCGAGCATGTCTGAGTGGATATAACTGTCTACGACTGCAACAAGAACAATTCTCCCCGTTCTCCTCACGATTTCCGGACCATCCCTGCCAACAAGCTGCAGGCTTTCAGCCTGCCCACCAAAGGAGACGAAGAGGTTCGTCACCTGCGGCAGAGGGAATTGGCGGAGCCGGGCATTAAAGTCCTCAGCGACAGGTCCGTCCTCCATCCAATAGGGCAGCAGCAGAAGCATCGCATAATCCGCGCTTTCCTGTCCGAACTTCGCCAATTGCGCAACGCAATCGGCAAGCGCGCAGGCGAGTAATTTTCGCAGCCGCTCAACATAGTCCCGCTCTTCCGTCAACGGATAGACCGGCGCAAGGGTCGGTGGTCGCCCGTCCGCCATCACCAGGCTGCGGTCCTTCTCGGTGAACCGTTCGCCGCGCGAATAGGCGGCAATTGCCGTTTCAAAATTTTTGCCCGCCGGACATGTCAGACCGGCCGCCAGAATTGAAACCGCCGCCCTCATGCGACGACCCCGGCCATTTGCCTCAGTCGAAGGAAAGAGACTTCAACGTCCTGATCGCGCCCGCCACAGGGCACATGGGCGTTCCATACCAGATCCACGAGACGCTCATCGCCAGTGATTTCCACCTGAACAAGCCTGAACCTGTGCGTCAGCGTCTTGCCGGCGATCCGAGTGTCCGCTTCGAGGATACATTGTGGCAGACGAAATGCGTAACCGCCTTCCGGATGAAGCCCCTCCAGTCGCACCGGTTCGCCACCACGCAACTCGCCGGAATAGATTTGATCGACGGGCGCGGTCTGGTGAAAATTTTCCGAGAAATCGGAAGGCAAAAGCGGAGACCTGTGTTTCATCCACGCTTCATCATAGGTGCCGGCATGAATACGCCGCGTTGCCCAGGCCGGCTGAATCGCACCGAACCCGACCGGCTGCGAAAGCGGACGACCGGGATCAAAGACATCGGCGGGAGCCGCGATCTGCGGCATAGCCAGTTCCGCTCCCTCCGACGCGCGCTCGAAATGACGTGACCAGCCCCGGCCAATTGGATTGGCTTCGCACTCGGCCCCATCATCATCCACAAAGAGATCGCTTCCGCCGAGCGAACGCCTCCATGACAGCTCGACGCGTGAGGCCAGCTCTTTTTCGACAACCTCCCAGCCGCGCTTTTTTTTGACCATGCGCGCTTCGCCCGTGACGGCGGCCTTCTTGGTCATTGTACCCACAGCAACCGTGACATCGATACGGTCTATGGGCTTCTCGTCAGGCGCAACGGCTGAGCCATTGACAAGAATATCTGCGGCAGGCCTGAAAGGCGCGAAATCAGCATCCGCGAAGAGCTCATTTGCCTCGGCATCGCGATAGGCTGGAGAGAGCCGGATGGGCTGCGGCTCAAGAAGATCGGTCATACCGTCCGGACGCGCGCGAAACCGCCCGCGCACGGCGACACACCAATATTCCTTTCCGTCGCGGTCGCGAATGAAATAACCGTCCGCGGAGAAAGGCGTGTTGTTGCTGACAGCCCACATGCCAGTCAGTTCAGATCGATATACGCAGCGTCCAGCGCAATATTCTGGCGAGCCATCTGGATAATCTTCTTGCCTTCCACCCTCACCACGCCGTCAGAACCCAATGAAATTCGGGCCTCGCCGTTGCGGATCGTCAGCGTCCCGGAGCCATCGAACTCGATCATCGTCGCGAGCTTCAGAAGCTTCCCCCATGCATCCTCCGGCAACGGAAGAGCGTCCCCTAAAAGCGCTTTACGATCAGGTATCTGGTTCATATCGTGCGAACTCCCTCTAAATTCACCCAGGTGGAAGGCCGATCCCAAAATGAGCGGCGCCCCATCGACCAAAGATTTCATTTCAGTTGATCCGCCAAACCCTCCCCGATGGTGCGTGTGACGAAATCGGTATGGATCATTGTTGCAACGTCTTTTGGCGTGGCGGGAAACGCCGTGAGCGAAGCTACTGCGGCGACAACGCCCTTCCGGAAGCTTAATACGGTTCTGGCGCGTATCTTCTGCTCGCTGCCCTGGAGAGTAACGATGTCGATGAAACCCTTATCCACATCGCCAACTTTTTCGCCGGGAACGAAGCTGACGTCCTCGTCCAGCTTAAAGCCGACCTCCGGCATGAGATTTTGCAGTTCGATTTCCACCACCTTCGCGGCAAGCTGACGCAATTGATCGTCAGTTGGCGACACATCCGACTTGGGTGTTGGAAAGACGAACAGGGATACAGCCGCGTTTCCGTCCGGATCATTGGAATTTGTGAATATCGCTCCCGTATAGGACGGATTGGGATCGCTGTTCTGCGTCAGTTTTTTCCATCCGTCCGGCAGGCGTGCGGAGTAGACGGCGCCACCGCTCGACGGCAGCTTTTCCAGATGCATCGCGCCATCAATGCTGTCAGTCGTCTCGTTGTCGAGCTTCAAAGCTCCGAAAAATTGCGCAATCTGGGGTTCGACGCGGGCGGCCTCCTCTTCTGCGTAGCCAGCGCGCACGATGAGCAGAGACTTGTCCTCGCGCCAAACCGCGACCCTCTCACGGCGGTTGAACCCATTATCCGGCCCGAGGGCAAACACATCGCCAGCGTCGCGACCATATTCCTTCATCGCGGCGACCGAAGGTGCCCACTCTTTCGCAAAGAGCCGGGCGTAATCGACCCCACGCGCAACCTTTTCCGGTTTGATCTCGGCGGTGATGACCTGGATTTCGAAATGATCGCGATTGGCAGGATCATAACCGATCGTCTGCAGGGTCACATTGCCGAAGGTTTCGTACTTATCCCATTCGGACAGTGCCCGCTTTTCCTTGAACCACATAAATTTATCGATCTTGACCGAGTGAAAGTTAAGATCCTTGGCTTCCTGGAAGCTATATGGCTCCGATGCCTTCGCCGTGCTGTCGAGGGTCAAACGACTCGTATAATCTTCGGCCATAACATCCAATCCAATTGCGGTCGTCACTAAAACCATCGCCGAAAAAGACATTCGGCGCAGCACCAGAAATAGAGGCTTCAACGTTCGGTTCTCCGTATCATTTTCCCGGCCATCCCTTGATGAGGTCTGCTGCCTTATCGAGACCCGTCAAGCCGCCGGACACTTTAGCGCCACCGCCCAGGCCGAAACCAAGTTTGGCGCCGACCTCGGCACGCGCCTTTCCCTTTTTCACGCCTGCTTCCGCAGATGCCTCAGCCTGAGCGCCAACGGCTCCCTGCAGCTCACCGCCAAGGCACACACCTATATCCCATTTGTCCTCAATGAGTTGGTTGTGCTCTTCGAACAGCCAGTTCCACGCTTTGATGACAGGATTGCCGACACGGCTTGGCGTCAGGCAGAGTTCTCCGTTGACCGAGCCCTCGATGACATTTGCCTTGGCGGCAAGTTTCAGCGTCCCCGTCACCTCTTCAGGGTTACCGACAAAAGCAACCTCCCCCTCCAGCTCTCCTTTCAGCACCGCGCCTTTTGCGGCTCCGGAGATGACCTGATCCTTGAGAACTTCGACTTTGCCCTGGGCAGCGGCGGCACTGGCTTTTGCGCTCAATTTGGCATCAATTCCGCCTTTGGTGACAGAAAATCCGGCCTTTCCGTCACCTTCCAGTGCTCCGAGCTTGTATTCTCCTGAAGCCCAATCCTTTGCCGGATCACCAAAACTGTCTCCAGCCAGTTTTTTGTCAGCTTTCCACCAGGTATATTCAGCAACCTGGAAATTCCGTTCTTTCCATTTGCCGCGCCAGTCGGTGTCATGGTCGGTCTTTCCGTCCGGGTTGCGGCGTGTATAGCCCGAAGCAAGATACTCCCTGACGCCACGCTGATATTTCTTGCCGACGCCAGCGTCCTTGTAGTCCTTGCTTAGTTCACCGAATTTCCAGGCGCTTTCCTTGCTCTCGTTCTCACGCTCCTTTTGAGGAAGGAGTTTGTTTGCGCTGGACGATCGTCCGAAAAGCACGGTCTCGTTCACAGCGGGTATATATTCGCATAATCCGCCATTGGAATTGAACGACTGCTGGGGAGCATCCGCGCGAAATGGCGGCGTGATCCCCGGAGACACCGGGAAAAACGGGTGACGTTTGAACGTCGACAGGTCAGTTTTCAACATCTCCAGGACATTGTCGTCGTCGTATGCGGAAAACGGCACACCCAGCATGCGAGACGGGGGCAATCCTGACGGTTTCTCAGCCATGGCCTACACTCAGTTCTGTGTAATCTGGTCGGCTTGGAAATGAATATGCTTCCCTTGAATCACGATATGCCCCTCGCGCGACATCGTCAGCATCGAGTTCTCTCCCACTTTAATCGTCAATTGTTCGCCCACCCGGATGTTCATGATACGCCCGATATCTGTGTCGGAGCGTCCCCGGACGATGACACTGTGAGACTTACCCACCGTCGTTTGATAGGTGTGTCCGACGACCGTTGACTTCGCCCCGCCAACAACCTCAGAAGAACCAATACCGACGACCTGCGAGTGATTTTTCTCTACGAAAAGCTGGAAATTCCCTTTCGCGAAATTGAAAGGGTCCGGGATCTTGAGTTTACCCAATGCGGCTCCAACCTTGTCAAAGACGAGCTTCGTCTTGTCCCTCAGAAGGTTCGACAAGGCATTTTCGCCGACTGCAATCGACATGTTGCCCGCTATGACCTCGTCATGGTCGCCACCAACTTCCGTCGATTTGTCGTTGGCCACGAGTTCCGATTTGTCCCGTCCCACACGCTTGGAGTAATCGTTCAGAATTTCAAAATTCGTATCCTTCTGGGCGTGGAGAAATACCTCCTCCTTGGCCGCCTCGTCCTCAAACCGCAATTCGTTAAATCCGGACCCCTTGTGCGTGTTGGTGCGGAATGTGCTGCGCGTCTTGTTCGCCGGCAGATCATAAGGAACGGTCTGACGTGCGTTCGGCACGACGCCGGTCACTAGCGGCCGGTCCGGATCGCCGTCGACGAAGGCAACCATGACTTCCATGCCGATGCGCGGGATGATCTGGCCGCCCCAGGTGGAGCCCGCCCAGTTCTGCGCAACACGAACCCAGCACGTATCCGTGCCATCCTTCTTCGCCTTGCGGTCCCACGGAAACCACAGCTTGATACGGCCATATTGGTCAGGATGGATTTCCTCGCCTTCAGGGCCGGCGACGATCGCCACCTGCGTGCCTTCGATACGCGGGCGTTTCGTTGACCGGTGCGGCGTCAGCGGCACACGGGCCGGAATTGCCTCGAAGATGTTGCGATATTCCGGCTCGTTGCCATTGGTCTCATAGGAGAGGTCGACGATATTGTGGCTTGCCCTGATGATCACATGCTCTTCATAGGCATGTTCGGGATGAGCGACCTCGTAAGGCGTGAAGCGGCGGCCGGCTTCCAGAATGCGCGAGGTCGACGAACCGAAAACCCGGTCATGATCGGCTTCGATGGACTGGGTGCGCAGTTTCTGCGCGCGCTCGGCCTCTTCCACCGTCTTGATGCGGGCCGGATATTCGTAAAGCTCGCGCTTCGTCGCATCCGGCATCTGCACCAGCGACGGCGTCATCGTGCCCGGCACCATGCCCGGCGTCTCGAAATTCCAGTCGGCACCCGCACGTTGGCCCGAGACATAGGAAAAACGCCGCGCCCAGTCGTTGATGTGGTTGCGATCCGACGACCCCTGCGCCAGACGCACCGTCCCCTCCCCCTGGGCGGCCGGCGACGGCCCAAGCCAGCCGCTGGCGCTATCGGCCACATGCAGCTTGTGGGAACCATCCTCGTGGCTGAACCAGTAGAACAGGCCGTCCTCTTCGAAACGGCGGGTGAGATAATCGAGATCGGTCTCGTTAAACTGTACACTATAGTGCTGTGCAGGCGGCGGCGAGATGATGCCTGACGTATCGGGAGCGGGAATACCATGTTCCGAAAACAGCGTCTCGACGATCTCGACCGCCGTCTTGTCCATCCAGATACGGCAATCCGACCGCCGAGACAGCAGCCACATTTGCGGGCGGATGGTCAGCGCATAGGAGCGCATGCCGCGGGTGATCGGCGGGCCTTCATGCAGCTCCGTTACCAGGCCGTTGAACGGGCGGCGAACACCGCCGCCATCGCCGTCGCCCTGGCTTATCTCGATGGAGATATCGACCAGCCGTCCGATCAGTTCTTCGGGCTTGACCGCTTCCTTCTTGGCCCGCACGGTCAGGCGAATGTCGAAGAGCTGCGATACGCCCTCCTCGACGGACAGGCGCTCTGGCAGAAGCTGGTCTTCGCCGAGTGGCGAAGACACCTTCAGAACGCGGCTCGCCTGAACGAAATCGGAAAACGAAGGCTGGTCATTCATGGCGAACCTCGATAGCAGAGCCAAAAAAATCAATCAGCTGTCAAAATCTCGACAGAATGCAATCAAACATTGTGGCGAAACCATGGATTCACCATGAATTCCGCAACCTGGATATGCCAAAATTCCATCGATGAAATCTGACAGGCTGAGGTATGGAGTGACGCTCGAAAGAAACCCGAGGCAGATAAAACACGACGCCGACAGTTACGGCTTGCGCCGCGAAGAAGCCGCCGGCGCTCACCATGGGGCAGGATGGTGGGTCAGTGTCAGGCGGCGCGGCCACAGGATCGTCAGGCTGTTCAAGGACAGCATCTACGGTTCGGGCGATGCCGCCTATCGTCAGGCGCGCGCCTACCGCGACGCCATCATCCTTGCCATTCCGCCCGCCACCAATCACGAACAGGCCGTGCTTCTGCGCAGAAACAACCGAAGCGGTATCTCCGGCGTCAGGCGCATCGAGACCACCGACGGCGACATATGGCAGGCAACCCTGATGACCAATGAGGGACAGAAAAGAGAAAACTTCTCCATCGCAAAACTGGGCGAGGAAGCGGCAAAGTCGATGGCGATCACGCAACGCCGCAAATGGCTGAAGGCACTACCCGTTACTCATCTCGCATACGCGCATCACGCTGCCGAGGTGGCACACACGCAGTTTGGCGACGAGCTTGCGCCTGCAGGCGACGTCCTGCCCGAGGCTCATCCTGACGATCAGGGCATTGAGGCGCGTATCAGAGCCATCAACGATCGCTTTGATGCTGCTCGCCCGAAGCGGCTACGGGTCCGGGTCAAAAGCTACGCGACGGACAGAGTGTCCATCGCCGTCTCCAATGCTGGCAGCCCGGTGAGGAAAAAACTCACGCATCTCAATACGCGGGGCAGGACCGCGATCGAAATCATCGACGCTATCGAGGGTGCTATGGAGGAAACGGTTACCGCCATTTACGACCAAGACACCTGGGTCTGGTTCATGGCCGAACATGGAAGCGAACTTCTCAGTTCCCGAGACTTCAATATCAATGAGGGATTCAATATCCTCGTTATTGTGCCGGGGCGGTGACAATAGTCAGATGTCAAACGTCTAGCTGGAGCGAGCGACTACACACCGCACGGAGAACAGACCTCATAGACGTAAAATCGAAAAATGGGACTTGAGGAGCCGCTGACGGTGTTGGCTTCTCCTACGTTCCAGATATCGCAGGCAATGGCAGAGAAACCCTCGAGTTGCGGCAACACTTGAGCGGAAAGTGGCGACCGGTCAGTTGGGACCGTAACTGCCGAGGGGAATGTCCTCACCCGCCGCGATACATTAGTTATGATTCATAATGTTAAATAGCGAGAATAAAAGCCCTGCCACATAGGTATCACGCGATCTGATTGATGCCCACGACCTGCCAGGAAATCTCAAACTTCCTCTGTAGACGGATGTCCTTGGCCTGTTCGGTAACCGTAATCTGTCATATACGATGCGCGTCAGAAATCGCCCAACGCACTTGGGTGATCGGTTTTGCATCCTGTGCAAGACGGGAGGTTTTTCCGAATGAATTTCAGAACGATGTCCTGCGTCGCAGGAGCTGCTTTCATTTTCGCAATGCTGATGATTGCCCTGCTCCTGCCGCTTCAAAGCGCATATGTTGTGAATCTGGACCATCGCCTTGTTCCGGCAAGCTCAGCCCATCTGTTTGGCACCGATGAACTGGGACGAGATATACTTTCGCGATTTCTTGCGGGCAGCCGGTACACGCTCCTGACAGGATTCACGACGACCCTCCTTGCTTGCGCATCGGGATATCTTATGGGAGCCGGAGTACGGATAGCGCCAAAATGGTTCGGGCGTCCGATTGTCCTGCTTGCATATGTGTGCTTTGTCATTCCGTCGTTCCTGTTGGCACCGCGGTGGCCAAACCGTTTGCTCACAACCGCACTTTGCACAATCGCCATTTTGCCCTTGTTCATCATTTCACTGATTGTCATTGCCGGCGCGGGACTGACAGGTTGGGCGAACTGCTTTGTGCTTGGCCCGCTGTGGGGTGTCGCAATCGCGTATGTGTTCCAACGAGATACTTCGCCTGGTGCCGCTGCCGCGCTCACGATCTCCGTCTTCGCGTGGGCAGTCGTGTCACATGCGGAGTTGGACATTCTCGGACTCGGTGTGTCGCCGCCTGAACCTAGCTGGGGAAGTATGCTCGTCGCTCAAAGTCAGTCATGGGGTGCCCAAGTGGCATCCGCATTGAGCTTCTTGATGATTGCGATCTTCGCCTTCAGTTCCAGCGATATTATCTCGCGAAAAACCTGAAACCTTTTACGTCTCGAGTTTTGGGGCGATCTGTCGGGTTGCGTGACAATTTACCTGCGGTATACGCCACGACCTCACCGACTTGAGCCGATATTGATGACGGCGGACGAACCGACCTGAACAAAAGAATACTCGACCGCACCTCGCTTCCACAAAGCCGTCGTACTTTCGATCGCGTCATTCTTGTCCAGATTATCCGGTGCACCAAGCCTCTCCGATAACGCATCCAGAAAACCGGCAGGCCTTGGCGTTGTATAGGCACAAGCCTTGTGCCCGTTTGGACCAGTGGCAATCCAAAAAGACAATGACTCGGCTCCGCCTGCCTTCTCTTGCCGCCAGCCCACAACGTCCACCGAACCGCCACTATGGGCGACGAAGCTACGACGCCACTCCTCTGTTTCCGCATCGGTCAGCCGCGACCAGCCAAGTTCATCACCCTTGGTCATCGCGGTCTGCACGGTGGGCGCTTCACAGATAGTGCGAAGGCGCTCCGCCGTCATGTCCGCCGGCATCGCCGTGGCCACCCCGAAACTCAAAAATGCAGCGCAGAAGCTGCCAATGGTCGATATCTCAAGATACCGAAGCGGACTTGCTCGCTCTGCGCTCCTCATTTTCTTCTCCGGTTCATCATCGTCCATGGGATCAGACCGCCGCGTCCGAAAGTAAACGTTGCGGGATGGATGCAGCCAGTTGAGGATCATGCCCCGGCGTTCACACCGGGCGCAACAGGCTTCCTGTCGTCCGCAAACGCTCTTCCAGCAATTCCATAAGCTGCTCCTCGCGAATACGCCCCTGCCCCAAGCCGAGCTTCATTGCCAACTCGCGCCAACCATATGTCGGCCGGACCTGGGGTGCGCCATAGGCATCAGCGAACCATGCAAGAGCGACTGCATACCCGTATCCGTATTCCATCTCGACCGAGCCGCCGACAGATACCCAGATATCGGCACCGATGAAAATCGGCGTCCTGAAATCGCCACCGATTACCATCGACGAGTCTTCCCTGGACGCGAAAACCCAATCCCTGACGATGGCATCTCCGGTGACGAAGATAATGCTGGCCCAGTCATTGTCGATGCTGCCACAGTTCAGATCGCCAAAGACAACGAGGGTAACATGGCCATCGCCCCCTTCGATGCATGTTGAGACTTTGCCGCTGACATGCAGGTTTCCGTCGATCACAGTGATCCATGAAGACGGGACGAAATCCTCGTCAATCGTGAGATCGCCGCGATGAATGCACGCGTCCGCGGTTTCGTTTTGGGGGCCTCCGGGAACCAGATGAAACCTCGACAGGGCCTCGGCCACGGCGGGGTCGGGAAGCTTCCTCGACCTCTGGGTTACAAATTCCTGCCACTCTGCTGACGTTACGCTGTTCAAGGGGTATTCACTCTCCTCTTTTCGCCGAATATGCCTGAACGGCAGCGTGCCGCTGGTAGCAAGCCGTGCCGGCAAATCCGTCAATATCCACCTGTCAGAAAAATGTTCTCCCCGGTCATGAAACTGCAGGCCTCGGAAGACAGGAAGATGGCGGCGCCCACCATTTCTTCCGGCTGCCCGGCACGGCCCATCCAGTTCAGCGTCCGGACGTATTCCGCCCAGCCTTCGGGGTCCTCATCACGACGGTGGGCATTGCGGTCGGTGTCGATGAGGCCGGGCGCGAGTGTGTTGAGCAACACATTGTCGCGCGCATAATCCCGCGCCTGACTCTGGATCAGATTGTGCTGTGCAGCCTTGGTGGCGGCATAGGCGGTGACGATGCCCTTCGGTCGCAGCTGATTGACCGAGCCGATGGAAACCACCCTGCCCCATTTGCGGGCCGCCATGCGCGGCAGGGCCGCCTGCAGCATGTCCACCGTCGAGCCCAGATTGACCGCCAGCTGAAACGCCAGATCGTCCGGTGTCAGTTCCGAAAGCGCGGCGTTGATCTGGGCGCTGGCATTGATGACAAGAATATCGACCGGTGCTATCGCCTCGGCCCGTTCGATGAGGTCACGACCGGCACCGGGTTCGGAAAGATCGCCCGCCAGTTCCTGAGCCGTGCCGCCGCTTGCGACGATCCGGTGCTGCACGGCTGCGGCGGCACCCGGCTTTACGCCATGCAGGATGACGTGGGCGCCCGCGCCCGCCAGCCCCTCGGCAATGGCGGCGCCTATGCCACGGCTGGAACCGGTGACGAGCGCCGTGCGGCCCTTCAATCCAAAGACGCTTTCGAGACGCATACTTTATCCTTCAAACAGCGATATGCGCGCGCCGGCAATTCCCGGGCGGCAGGAAAACAGGCCGCCGGAGAGCGGCGCATCGGCGAGTGTGGAGGCAGGCAGGCGCGTGCGGGCGCTGGTGATGAACAGCGTCGACAGGTCTGGCCCGCCAAAAGCGATGCTGGAAGGGCGCGGCACCGGCATGTCGATCACCTGGTCGAGCTTGCCGTTCGGAAGATAACGGCGCACGCACCAGCCATCCCAGATGGCGCACCAGACACCGCCTTCGGCATCCACGGCCAGACCATCCGGCCGGCCATCGGCCACCGGAATGCGGGCGAATTCGCGGCGCTGCGACAGCGCGCCCGTCGCCGGATCGCAATCATAGGCGTGGATGAGGCCGGGCACGGTATCGACGAAATAGAAGGTCCTGCCATCGGGGCTCCAGCCGAGACCGTTGGAAACGATGATGCCGCCTTCCTTGCGCTCGGATGCGCCATTGGCATTGATGCGATAAAGCGCACCCGTGGGCTTGGAGGCATCGATGCGCATCGATCCGACCCAGATCGCGCCATCCGGCCCGCATTTGGCGTCGTTCAGGCGGTTGTCGGCGATGCCCGCCTCCGGGCTGACGAAGGGGGTCAGCCGGCCGGAGGCGAAATCCAGCCATTCGACGCCATCCTGCGACGCCACAAGCAATCGCCCGCCGGTGACCGGAATGACGGCGCTGACCAGCTTGCCGGTCTCGCAGGTTTCGTTGCGGCCAGTGGCTGGATCGAAGCGGTGCACCGCCGGATGCAGGATATCCACCCAGTAGAGCGCGTTTTCCCCCCCGTGCCAGACCGGGCTTTCCCCCAGCTGCGCACCCCATGGCAGAATACAGCTGAGTTCGGCGCTGGGGCGGCCCGTTGCCGAACGCGGGCGTGGCCGCGAACTGATCGCCACAGCCCCGGCAGCACCGGTAATGCGCCGGGCGGCGGCAATCAGTTCACGCCCGGCGGGATGGATATTGGAGGAATCCAGCCGCGACGACGGCCCGAGCGCAACGAGCACGCCCATCGGCGTATTGTCCCGGCCCATGACAGGGGCGGCGACCGAATTCACGCCCGGCAGATGCTCCTCGTAGGAAATCGAGTAACCCCGCGCCCGCGTCAGCGTCAGATCGGCCTGCAGCGCATCGAGGGTGGTGATGGTTTTGGGTGTCTGCAGATCGAGCGTCAGGCGATCGAGCAGCGCGCGGCCAACGGCGGGGTCCTGAAAGGCGAGCAGCGCCTTGCCGGGTGCGGTGCAATGCAGGGGAACGCGGCGTCCCACCTCGACGCGCACCGAAAGACCGTTCGGTGAGCGTTCGGCGAGATATTGCGTCATGGTGCCGTCAAGCCGGCACAGTGCAACCGTCTCCCCCAGTTCAGCGGCCAGCCGCTCCAGTTCCGGCGTCGCCGCCGAGACGAGATCGAAGCTCTCCCAGACCTTGTGGGACATTTCCAGAAAACGCTGGCCCAGGACATAGGTGCCACGGGCCTCATCCTGACGGACGAGGCCATAGGCGATGAGGGTGCGCAGGATGCGCGCGAATGTCGGCTTCGGCAGACCGGAGGCGCGCAGCAGCTCGGCAAAACGCAGCGGTTCCGGCGCATCGGCAACCATGTCGAGCAGGGTCAGGCCCTTGGCCAGTGCCGCCGTGCCGCCCGGCGTCTCCGGTTTCATTGCCTCTGCTCCTTCGCGAGTCGCTGCCGCCTTGCGGCCGCCGCGTCGTCCAGCATCCGGTCCATCGTCCATTCCGCTTTAAACCCCAAAGTGTTTCTGATCCGCTCGTTGGACGTATGGTAATAAACGCCGTCGCCGGGAAAATCGACTGTCACGATGGGCAGGCCGGTCAGCGCCGCAATTTTCGGCAGAAGCGCGGCGAAATCGGCCGGTTCATCGGCGCCAAGATTGAAGGTCCCGCCCGCCGCCCCGGGGTGATCGAGAGCAAGCAGAATGCCCGCCACCATGTCGCGCGTATCGGTTATATGCATACGGAACGGCCGGCCGTTTTCATTGCGCGCCAGAATGTGCGACGGCTCACCGATATTGCGGGACTGGAGCAGTTCGGCGATGGCAGTGTTTCCGAAATTCTGCTGCTGGCGAATGCGCGGCCGCAGGAAAAACCGGGGACCGGAAAAGAAACTCTCCTCATCCAGCAGTTCCGCCGCATCCTGCGTATGCGAAAACCGCAGGATCACCGTTTCCATGGCGCCGCTTCGCTGGTGGAAGCGCACCAGCTCTTCACCCAGAAGCTTGGTCAGCCCATAGGGCGAATTGGGAGAAAGCGGATGGTCCTCGGTGACCGGCAGGAACTCCGGCCGGTTTTCCGGATAGACCTCACCCGACGAAGCGAAAACGAACCGCCGTACGCCAGCCGCCGAAGCCGCATCCAGAAGCCGGCGCGTGCCCTCGACATTGACGGCGAACATGCGGTCGCGATCCGCCGGAGCCCATGACATGAAGGCGCCCAGATGCAGGACGGCGCTCACACCCTTGATGGCCTCGGACAGTGCCTGCGCGTCCTCCAGCGACCCGACGACTTCCTCGCCGCCGGTTCCCGATGGCCTGAGATCAAAACCGCGAACGGCGCGGCTCTGTGCGCGCAAGGCGGCGACAACGGCGCGGCCGACACGGCCTGCCGATCCGGTGACGAGGATCATAGCCGTGCTCCGGTCTTTGCATCGAAGAGATAAAGCTGGGCCGGATCGAAACCGAGCCGGAGCGCCTCATTACCGGGAAGGCTGCCGGTATGCGAGACGCGGGCGATCAGCCCCTTGGACTTGTCTTCCTCGCCATCCGCGACCCTTGCGCCCTCCGCATCGAAATAGACATATTTTTCCGATCCCAGGCTTTCCACCAGCGTCGGACGGACATCGAAGGTCACCGGCGCATCGCCCAGGACGAGATGTTCCGGCCGCAGACCGACGATCACGCTGCCCTGGCGGCCGACGGCACCCGGCAGGGAGACCTGTTGCCCAAACAGGGTAACAGTGCCGTCACGCAGTTCCGCATTGAGGAAATTCATGCCCGGCGAGCCAATGAAACCTGCAACGAAAAGATTGGCCGGATTGTTGAAAAGCTCGTCGGGTGCGGCGATCTGCTGGATGATGCCGCCCTGCATGATGACGACGCGGTCCGCCATCGTCATCGCCTCGACCTGATCATGCGTCACATAAACGGTGGTGACACCGATGCGCTTGTGCAATGCGCCGATTTCGGCACGCATGTGGACGCGCAGCTTGGCATCGAGGTTGGACAGCGGCTCATCCATCAGGAAGGCCTGGGGCTGGCGCACGATGGCACGGCCAAGTGCCACGCGCTGGCGCTGGCCGCCCGAGAGATCCTTGGGCTTGCGATCGAGATAAGGGGTCACTTCCAGAATGCGCGCCGCATCGTCAACACGGCGGTCGATCTCGGCCTTGTCCGTGCCGCGCATCTTCAGGCCGAAGCCGATATTCTGGCGAACGGTGAGGTGCGGATAAAGCGCATAGTTCTGGAACACCATGGCGATGTCGCGGTCACCCGGCGCCAAATCCGTGACTTCGTTGTCGCCGATGAAGATCTGGCCTTCGCTTGCGGGTTCGAGACCGGCGAGGATTTTCAGCATCGTCGACTTGCCGCAGCCGGAAGGCCCGACCAGCACCACGAACTCGCCGTTCTCAATCTCAAGCGAAAACGGCCTGAGCACGTTGAGCGCGCCATAGGACTTGCTGACGTTGCGAATGGAAATATTGGCCATGCTTATTTCTCCGCGCCAGCGGTGAGGCCGCCGACCAAATAACGTTCTAGGAACAGGTAGATTGCGATGATAGGCAGCGCGATGAACACGGATGCGGCGGAAATGTCGTTCCAGTAGGTGACATATTCGCCCTGCATCGTGGTGATGCCGAGATTGGCCGTCCAGTTGTCCGGCGAGTTGACGAGGAAGGTGCGCGCATAGGCATAGTCTGCCCAGCTGAGCACGAAGGCATAAAGTGCGGTGGCGGCAAGCCCCGGCGTGGCGATGGGAAGCACGACGCGCACCATCGCGCCGATCGGCGAGCAGCCGTCGACCATGGCAGCCTGTTCCAGTTCCTTCGGAATCGTGTCGAAATAGCCCTTCAGCATCCATGTGGCGAAAGGAATGATCATTGTCGAATGCGCCAGAACCAGTGTCCACAGACTGCCGATCAGGCCGAAGCTGGAAAAGATCGAAAACAGCGGAATGACGAGCAGCGTGGCGGGCAGCATCTTCGCCGTCAGGACGAAGAGACCCATGGTCGCGCCACCCCGCATGGAATAACGCGACAGCGCATAACCGGCGCTGACCGAGACCAGCATCGACAGCGCCACCGAGCCGATGGCCGCTAGCATCGAGTTCCAAAGCCACAGCAGGATCGGTTTTGCCGCCCAGACGCGGGCGAAGATGTCCCACTGCGGATCGTCCGGCCAGAAGGTCGGCGGCAGGCGGTATAGCTCATCGGTGGTGGAAAGCGCTGTGACCAGCAGCCAGTAGACCGGGAACAGGATCATCACCAGCGTGAAAATCACAGTCGCGTAAAGGGCAAGGCTCTGTAAAAATGTCCGTTTCATCAAAGCCTCCTCAATAGATCGATTTCGAACGCCGGCCGAGCATCAGGAGGCTCGCGACGATGCAGATCACCAGCGTCAGCACGCCGACGGCGGCGGCACGACCGAAATTGTGATACTGGAAGGCCTGGTCATAGGTCATGATCGACAGTGTCTGGGTTGAACGCAGCGGCCCGCCGCCGGTCAGAACCTTGATGATGGAAAAGTCGCGGAATACCCAAAGCAGCGTCAGCACCAGCGTCACGCCCAGCACCGGCATCAAAAGCGGCATGGTGATCCAGCGGAAACGCTGCCACACACTCGCGCCATCGACCTTCGCCGCCGCATAATAATCGGCGGGGATGGACTGCAGGCCGGCCAGACACATGATCGAGACGAAAGGAAAACCCTTCCACACCATGGTGATCGCCACGGCCCAGAAGGCGGCCGTGGAACTGCTGACCCACGGGATCATCTGATCGGTGAAACCGAGCTTGATCGCCAGCCAGCCGAACAGGCCGAAGGAGGTGTCGAACATCCACGCAAAGATAACGACCGCAATGATTTCCGGTACCGCCCAGGGCAGCGCCATTCCCAGCCGCGCGACGGTACGGCCCTTGAAACGGTTATTGGCGAGAAGCGCCGTGCTGAGGCCAACCGCGACGCTGCCGGCAGTAACGACGATGACCAGTTTCAGCGTTACCCAGCAGGCCAGCCAGAACTCCGGCGACGAGAACAGCCAGGTGTAGTTGCTCAGCGAAAACGGCCGGCTGGCGCCGCCAAGCCTTGGTATCTTGACCTGCTGGAACGACAGATCGATGGCCAGCACGAGCGGCCAGACGATGATGGCGGCAACCATCAGGACCGCGGGCGCGATCAGAATATAGCCGAGGAGATGTTGCCGGCTGGGACGCGCAAGATCGAAGAACTTGCGACGCCCAGCCCGAACGGGTTCGGTCATGGATGGTCCTCCTGCCGGATGCGAATGATGGCCATGGCCCTTTACGGGCCATGGCAGGACAACAAGATCATGGGGGATCAACCTTTGATGGCTTCGGCCTTTGCCTGCATGGTTTTCGCCACCTCCGCCGGATCGAGATCCTGAATGATCATCCGCTGGCTTTCTTCCATCACCATCTTGCTGAACTCGTTGTAGAAAAGCTCAAGCCCGGTCGGAATGCGGTCGATACCGGCTTCGGATGCAGCCTTCATCGTTTCGATCAGCACCGGGAAATGCGGGATGGTCTTTTCGACACCCGAGACATCCGCCTTCGGGCTTGGCGGGGTGTTGCCGCCTAGGGTGGCGTAGCTGCGCTGGAATTCCGGCGTCATCGTCAGCTTGATGAAATCCCAGACCAATGCCTTCTGGTCGTCGGAAATATCGGCCGGCATGGCCAACACGTTGGACGAGCCGCCGAGCGGCGGGTAAAGCGGCGGCGCGGCGTAAACGATGTCAGCCTTGGCCGAACCCTTTTCGGTCGTGCCGTAAAGCCACGGCCCATCGAGCCGCATCGCCATCTTGCCATCGGCAAAGAGCTTGCGCACGTCGCTGGCGCTCATGTCGACCGGGCTGATGCCGCTCTTCATCACGGTTTTCCAGCGTGAAAGGCCCTCGACCATCTGTGGCGTGTCGATGGTGATGTTGCCGTCCTTATCGGTCCAGTAGGCACCGGCATCGATGATGTAGTTCAACATTTCGGTCAGATATTGCCCCGGGCCGTCCCTTCGCCTTCGTGATTTACGGCTGTTCGCTGGCCGGATGAGAATACGATCAGCGCAAATAGCGGCTCCGGGCCGAGAGCCCTTGCCCAATGGCGGATATTGCGGGGGATACGGATCGCATCGCCCTGTTGCAGTAGATAGAGCGCGTCGCCCAGCTTGTGTTCACAACTGCCGGAGACAACATAGAGGATTTCCTCACAATCGGGATGTGAATGCAGCTGGTTGCGTTCGCCAGGATTGATCCGGCAGGTGCCGAAGGTCATTTCGGCCCCGGATGCGCCTTCGCCGGTGATCTTCCAGTTCAGTTCGCCCCAGGATGTCGGTACGAACTCGCCAGCCGCCTTCCTGAAAATAATGTCGTTTTCTGTCATGTCGGTCCCCGGATCAAAGGTTGATAGTGACGCCGGCATCGGCGGTGCGGTAGAGTTCGAAGAGCTTCATGATCTCCCGTGCGATGGCGAGCGTGCCCTTGGTAATCGTCCGCCCGGACTGGATCGCGTCGGTCAGGTGCAGGATTTCCGGTACATAGCCGAGATAAAAGAGATTGTTGTTGTAGAGCTGACCGAGCGAATGTTCCGGCTCAAAGACAAGCGCCGCATTCGCGTCGGGCTGGATGAAGCTTGCGGCGCGACCATAGGCCGGTAGGTCGGCCTTGCGAAAATAGGTCAGCTTGCTGCCATTCTCGACAATGGCATTGGCGCCTTCACCGATGATCTCGACCCGCTCGAACAGGCTGCTGCCGGACTGGCCAGCAGCGAAATGCAAGGTGCCGATGGCGCCGGAGCGAAACCGTATATTGGTGAGAGTAGCCCCCGTGACCGGTTCCCACTCATAGCTGGCCCGCTCGATTTCACCGCCGAGGAAGTTGAGAATCGAGCCAGGATGATAGATGTGATCGAGGAAGCTCTGCATCTTGACGAGATTTGTTCGTTCATCCGGCACCGGCAGGCTTTGCGGATAGCGCAGGTTGATAGATGTCAGCCTGCCGAATTCCGAAGAGCCGATCAGGTCCTTGAGCTTCTCGATGGTCGGGAAGAAAGTTTTCTTCAGTCCCGTCATTACCATGCGCCCTGCCGAGGCACTGGCCGACATCAGGCGCTCGATCTCCTCGATGCTGGCCGCCGTCGGCTTCTCCATCCAGACGTGGCAGCCGGCATTCAGCGCGTCCAACGCAAGATCGGTGGCCTGAACGCGTCCGTCGGGGCGATAGGCTGTCACAAGAAACACCAGATCGGGTTTTTCCCTGGCAAGCATCTCGCGATGATCACTATACGCCCTCTCGGCGCCGAACAGCCTGGCGAACTTGGCAGCACGATCGATATCGAGATCGCAGATGCCGAGCAGTTCCACCGGCGCATACCGCAATGCCGGGTAGACGTTGCGATATGCATGGCCGCCAGCTCCGATAAAGCAGGCTTTAATACGGTTTTCGAATTCGAAATTATAGCGGATTTCCCGCTGGACATGGTGTGACATGGTCAGCCCTTGATTGCACCCTGTGTCAGCCCTTCGGTAAAACGTCGCTGCATCAGGATGTAGAGAATGATGATCGGCAGAAAAGAGATGACAGTGCCCGAAAAAACCAACCGGTATTCAGAGGCATAAGTACTTGCGAACCGCACCAGACCGAGAGGCAGGGTCTGCACCTCGGGGCTGATCAACACGATCAGCGGCAGGAAGAAATCATTCCAGGTGGAAAGCGCACTGATAATCACCAGCGCCTGGATCGCCGGTGTCGAAATCGGCAGCAGCACCCGTGTCAGAATCTGCAGGTGGGAAGCACCATCGATCTTTGCCGCCTCCATCAATTCGTCCGGCACACTGATGAAGAAGCTGCGCATCAGGAAGATGCCGAAGGGAATGCCGCTGCTGACCTGGGCCAGCACGATACCCGAAAGCGTGTTCACCAGATTCAAGCCGAACAGCACCTGATAGAGCGGAATGACGATAGCCTGGATCGGAACCGTCAGCCCAAGAATGAAGACATAGAACAACCATTCCCGGCCGGGAAAACGGACCTTGGCCAAAGCGTAGCCGGCCGGGATGCAGGTCAGCAGCGACAGAAGCACAACGCCTGTCAGGTTGAGCAGACTATTGCCCACCAGCTCTCCAAACCCTCCGATCTGCCAGGCATCCTGATAATTGCGCCACATCATATCTGCGGGCCACGCATATGGATTCGCCTGCCCGATCTCAGCTTCGGTCTTGAGGCTTGACAGGATGAGCCAGACAAAGGGCGCGAGAACAAGCAGCGCGGCGGGCAAGAGGCCGAGCACGACAGGCCATTCACGATGACGGGTACTCATTGGGACAACCTCGCGCGCCAGCGGTTGAAGACGAGGGTGATGACAATCGCCAACAGGCTGAGCAGAATGCACAAGACGGCTGCACGCCCATGATCCTGCGACTGGAAGGCGAGCCGGTAGATGTAAGTGGTGATCAACTCGCTCTGGTAAAATGGTCCGCCATTTGTCATGACGAAGACCGTCGCGAATCCTTTCAGGCCGTTGATCATGGCCAGCGAAACGACAAAGGTCGTTACCTCGCGCAGTCCCGGCAGTGTGACATGCACGAGCTTCTGGAAAGCAGAGGCGCCGTCCACTTCAGCGGCGTCGTAAAGCGACCGGTCAATATTCTGCAATCCCGCGATGAAAAGCAGCATGTAAAGGCCGAAGCCCTGCCAAGAACTTGCGACATTGACGGAAAAAAGCACCAGAGCAGGATCGGAAAGCCACCCTTTCGTGAAAGCGCCGAGGCCCATTTCCACAAGCGCGGTGTTCAGCAAACCGTAGAACGGATCGTAGATGTTGGCCCAGATGACCCCCACCACCGCCAGCGACACCAGATGCGGCAGGAAAAACGCCGTCCGAAAGAAAACCTGGGTTACCTTCAACCGGCTGATGGCAAGCGCCAGCACGAGACCTAATCCTCCAGCCAGAACGACATGATAAATCAACCACAGCAACGTGTGCCACAAACTCAGCCAGACGATGGGGTCGGCGGCGGTTGCAGCGTAATTGTCGAGGCCCACGAAGCTGGATGCCGTGTTGAAACCGGCCGAACTGTTGAAACTTAGCCAGAATGTCGCGGCTATGGGCGCAAGGCTGAAAACCGCGTAAAGCGCAAGCGCAGGCGCCATCAGCCAGATCGCGCTTCGGGTGTCGTGTCTGTCGAAGCGGCCGCCGGTACTGGTCTGCCGCCGTTTTTTGAAAATTCGGCCGGTTGCAGCGGCCACCATTACCTCGGCTCCATCGGCGCGGTCGCCGAGGGGAGCAGCGCTGCTGCTCCCGGACGTTTCGCGAATGCTCACCTTACTTCGCCTCTGCCATTTTTGCCTGGACCTGCTTCATCCCGACCTCACCGGTGACCTGTCCGGCGATCAGCCCTTGAATCACCTGGAAATAGGTGTCGAGTACTGAGGCGGGCAGGTAAACGCTGGGATTGTAGCCAACTCCACCCTCAGCGGCTGCGAATATCTCCTTAAGCACGGGGGTTGGCGGCTCGATACCGGTGAGCGCACGCGGATAGATCATGGTAGTGGCCGACGCCTGAGCACGCTTCTTCATAACGGCGTCGGACAGCATGAAATCGATCCATTTCATTGCGAGGTCGGGCTGTTTGGAATTGACCGGCACGAGCCAGCTCCAGCCGACACCTCCGGTGGGTATTGCCTCACCGGGCAGATCGGAGGGCATGGGCGAATACCCGGCATTGGCAAGATCATATCCGGCCTTGCGGGCATTGGCCGTGAACCATGGGCCGGCGACGAACATTGCGGCGCGCTTGTTGAACCACAGCCGCGCGGCGCCATCGAGATCAAGACCCGCCATTTCCTTCTTGATGTATCCCGCTTCCACCAGCTTTTGCAGACGCAAGGCGCCCGCCGATATCTTCGGATCGTCCCAGGCGATTTCACCTCGCAAGGCCTTGCCGATCGCCTCCCTGCCGCTTGCCGATTGCAGCAGATTGCCGAACAGGTGTCCGGCACTGCCGGCGGTGCGCGGACCGATGGCAATCGGCTGCAGGCCCTTGGCCTCGATGTCCGCCAGCAGGGTTTCGAACTCCGTCCATGTGGCGGGGATTTTCCAGCCAGCCTTTGCGAAGATGTCCTTGTGATACCAGATACCCAATGCGTCCAGACCGTCGGGCACCTCATAAATCTCGCCACCGAATTGGCTTTTCAGCTCCGTATAGAGCCACGGATAGATCGCATCCTTCCAGCCACGCTTTTCATATTGGCCGGTAAGAGGCATCACCTGTCTGGCATTCTTCACGATGCTGACGCGGCCGATGCCGGAATTGGTCAGGATAACGTCCGGCCCCGCGTCGGACTGGATCGCGGACTGCACGGCGCCGTTGCTGATCGTGCCGGTCGGCGGCATGAATTCGACATTTACACCCGGATTGGCCTTTTCGAAATCTGCCTTTATGCCGTTCCACAGTTCGGCCACCAGCGGCTCGGTGATCTGCTCCGGACCCCACATCTTCAGCGTTTCGGCACTGACCGCGCTACAACCGGCGAAAATGGCCAGCGCGGCGACACCGCCTGCAAGAAATTTCAGCATTTCTTCCTCCTCCTGAGCAGGCCACGATGTGGACACTGCCTCCCTTTTTATTGGGAAAGGGGGACCTCCCACCCCTTCCCATAACCTGGCTATGATGCCGGGATCTCCTTCCTGAAGCGGGTGAGCACCGCCTGCTGAACATCGCTGATATGCGCATGCATCAGCGCCTTGGCACGAGGAATATCTCTCGCCCTGAACGCTTGCAGGATGTCGTCTCGCTCCTGCGCCGCCCGTTCGGCAAATTCCTTGCTTTCATTGGCGATAGCGCGGCAGATCTGTATCTGCAGGGCAAGCCTTGCCAATGTTTCGATAAGCGGCGCGCTACCGGACAATTCGGCGATTGTCTCGTGAAATTCCCGGTCGCGCGTGCCGTAAGTCTGAAGGTCGCCACGCCGCAATGCCGCCACTGCCTCATCCAGTATCCGCTCGAAGCCGGCGATGTGGGTGTCGCTCATCTGCGGAACAGCAAGCTCCACGGCAAAACACTCCAGCGTTTTGCGCAACTCATAGAGATCCTCAATCTCCTTGCGGCTGAAGCTTCTGACGAAGAAGCCGCGATAGGGCTTGATCTCGATCAGCCCTTCCTTGGCAAGCGTGCCGATCGCCTCGCGAAACGGCGTGCGGCTTACCTGAAGCCGCTCCGTCAAAAGCTTTTCATCGATCGACACACCGCTCGGCAGTTCTCCCGATACGATCAAGCGAACGATTTCCTCATAAATCCGCTCGCGAAGCGTCTGATGTTGGGGAGCATTCATGATTTAATTTCCATCTGGATTTCGATAATTAAGTATGCAATATCCAAAATAATATACAATATGCAAAATGAAATTTTACGAAAAAACCGACCATCCTGGAGGGGGATGGTCAAAAACGGGAGGAATAACAATGGGAAAGGTGTATATTGTCGGCACCTGCGATACAAAATTTGCCGAGCTGGATTTTGCCAGAACCATGGCGCGGCGAGCCGGTGCTGACGTCGTCATGGTCGACGTGGGGACACAAGGCGTCCATTCTGGTGCGGATGTGGCCGCAAAGGACGTAGCGGCCTGCCATCCCCTCGGCGCCGGCGCCGTGCTTGATCGAACAGACCGCGGCAAGGCCATATCCGCTATGGCTGAGGCATTGTCTGTTTTCCTTGATAAGCGAGACGATATCGGTGCCATACTCGGTCTCGGGGGCACGGGTAACACCGCTCTCGTCACCCAGGCCATGCGCGGCCTGCCCGTGGGATTGCCAAAACTAATGGTATCGACAGTGGCCTCGGGCAATGTCGCTCCGTATATCGGTCCAAACGACATCGCGATGATGTATTCGATCGTGGATATCGCCGGCCTTAACGCCATATCTCGCAGGGTCATAGGGAATGCCGCCCGAGCAGCAGCAGGAATGGCTGCACATGCCCAGACACCTTCGGCAGATGATCGCCCGGGTATCGGCATGACGATGTTCGGCGTCACCACCGGCTGCGTCACGCAACTTCGAGAGCTATTGGGCGAAGCCTACGAGCTGTTCGTCTTCCATGCTACGGGTGTCGGCGGCCAGTCGATGGAAAAGCTTGCGGATTCGGGCCTGTTACAGGCCGTCATCGACGTTACGACAACAGAGATTCCGGACCTTCTGATCGGCGGCGTGTTTCCGGCAACGAACGACCGTCTTGGCGCCGTTATCCGCACCAAAATCCCCTATGTCGGCTCGGTCGGCGCCGTCGACATGGTCAATTTCGGCGCTATGGAGACCCTGCCCCCCGCCTTCCGTGACCGTCTGCTGCATATACACAACGCCCAGGTGACTTTGATGCGCACCACGCCGGATGAAAACAGACGCATCGGCAGCTTTATCGTCGAAAGGCTGAACCGCATGGAGGGCCCGGTGCGTTTTCTTCTGCCGTTGCAGGGCGTATCGGCACTCGACGCGCCGGGACAGACGTTCCACGACCCCGCAGCAGATGATGCCCTGTTTTCGGCCATCCGGACGCAATGGCAGGATGCACCGAACCGAAAACTGTTGGAGATCGACGCCCATATCAACAGCCCGGAATTCGCAGCCGCTCTCGCTGCCAATTTTCGCGACATTACCGCCTGAGGAGACACCATGACACATCATTCACGTAACGAAATCCTGCAACGCTTGCGCCGAAAGATCGCCGAGGGAAGACATATCATCGGCGGGGGAGCCGGTACGGGTCTTTCAGCCAAGAGCGAAGAGGCCGGAGGCATCGACCTGATCGTGATCTACAATTCAGGCCGCTACCGCATGGCTGGTCGCGGATCGCTGGCCGGCCTGCTGGCTTATGGGAATGCCAATGAGATCGTTCGGGAAATGGGCCGGGAAGTCCTTCCCATCGTGCGCCATACGCCAGTGCTGGCAGGTGTCAATGGAACCGATCCTTTCATGCTGCCGGACATGTTTCTGGACGAATTGAAGGCCATGGGGTTTGCCGGCATCCAGAACTTCCCGACGGTCGGCCTGATAGATGGTACGTTTCGCGCCAATCTCGAAGAAACCGGCATGGGGTTCCATCTCGAGGTCGAGATTATCGCGCGCGCGCATGCAAAAGACATGTTGACGACACCCTATGTCTTCAGTGCGGAGGACGCTATTGCCATGACCGAAGCAGGCGCCGATATTGTCGTTTGCCACCTCGGCCTGACGACCGGCGGAGCTATCGGGGCGGAAACCGCGCTTACCCTGGATCAGTGCGTGGAGCGCATCGACACATGGTCGGATGCGGCACGCTCCGTGCGGCAGGATGTGATCGTATTGTGCCACGGAGGCCCTATCGCCATGCCGGACGACGCAGCCTATGTGCTGTCGCAATGCAAGAGATGCGACGGGTTTTATGGGGCAAGTTCCATGGAGCGACTGCCGACGGAAACGGCGATCAAGGCACAGATCGAGGCCTTCAATACTCTCCGCAATGAAGCGTCGTAAAACTACGTTGGCGCCCGAAAAATCCTTGAGAATTTTCGGCCCGATTTGACAAGCTGCTTCAGATGAAACTGTTATTTGGGAGTGGTGGGGCGGTCGATCATGACAAGCAGAAGCCGTTCGTCGAGCACCTCCACGGCATGATTGCTTCGATTTCGACCGCATCGCCCATCCACTAGCCATGTCCCCCCGGTCGCGTCACCACAATCGCTGCCGATAAAAAAGTCGAAACTAGACAATCCATCTACGCTTCACGTTAATTTATTTATTAAATTAATATTCACTTGACTCGATCACGCCTTCATGTTTTTCGTTTGTCCGTCAGTAATAGGGAGCTGGCGGAGGAGCTTTACACATGATCAATGACGCGCATATCCTGCGGCCCACCCGGCGCCGCTTCCTGCAGGGCACGGGCATCGCACTCGCTTCGGCCACTTTGTCCTCGCCCGTGATCGCGCAGAACAGACAGTTGACGATCATTTCCAATCGCGGAAACGCTGACCAGCGTGCAGCGCTTGAAAAGATTGCCGCGGACTTCGGCAAGGCGGCCGGTTTGACGGTCACCGTCAACAATATGGACCACGAGGCCCATAAGACCGCGATCCGCAATTATCTCGTCGCCAGCCCGCCCGACATCTGCTTCTGGTTTTCCGGCAGCCGCATGCGCTCCTTCGTGGATAAGGGACTGTTCGACGATATTTCCGATCTCGTCCAGAAAGAAAACTATGCCGATGTTCTCGGCGGCACGCTGGGTTCGGTCACCGTCGGCGGCAAGCAATACGGCCTGCCCACGGGCGGCATTCTCTGGGGACTGTTCTATCGCCAGGACACGTTCGACCAGCATGGGCTGACGGTTCCAAAAACCTTCGACGACTTCTTCACACTTGCCGAACAGTCCAAGAAGGCGGGCATCGTGCCGATGAGCATGGGCACCAAGGATCAGTGGCCCTGCGGCGGCTGGTTCGACCACATGAACCTGCGCATCAACGGTCTCGATCATCACATGGACCTGATGGCGGGGAAGGTGAAATACACCGATGCCTCTCTCAAGGAGGTCTTCGATAATTGGGAAGCGCTCATCAAGGCTGACTTCTTCACGCCGAACGGCACCTCCTATGCCTGGGATCCCGCAGCGGCCGCGCTGGTACAGAAAAAGGCCGCGATGATGGATCTCGGTAACTTCATCAAATACGCCTTCCCGGCGGAAGACCTGCAGCATGTGCGCTTTGCGCCCTTCCCCACCATTAAGGCGGGCATGGAGCAATATGAGGATTTCTCAGTCGACTCCATCCACCTGCCTTCGGGATCGAAGAACAAGGATGCGGCACGCGAATTCCTGGCCTATTTCTACAAGCCGGAAAATCTCAGCGCCTATCTTTCCCCGGAAGGCAACGTTCCGGCACGCAGCGATTGCACGATCGGCAATGATCCTATCCTGCAGATGGCGGTCGCGGAATTGAAGAAGGTCAAGGCCACGGCGCAATATTACGATCGCGACAGTGATCCCGATCTCGCCCAGGCCGGGCTGAAGGGTTTCCAGGAATTCATGGTCAAACCCGAACGGCGCGACAATATTCTTCAGCAGATCGAACGTGCCCGTCAGCGTATTCACGGCTGATCGCCAGTAAGGTCAAAGGTAGGCGGATAAGTTCGCCTGCCATTCACTTCCAACAGGATATGCCCATGTCTCTCTGGTGGCGCAGCCGACGAAACTGGCTGACACCCGCGTTGCTGCTTGCACCGGGTCTCTTACTCTTCCTCGTCATCATCATCGCCTCGTCGCTCGAGACCTTCTGGATCTCGTTCTTCGACTGGGACGGCATGGGACCGAGAACCTGGATCGGCTTCGGCAACTACCGGGAGCTGTTCGACGATCCGCAATTTTACGTATCGCTTAAAAACAATACCATCTGGCTGGTGATGTTCCTGCTGGCGCCGCCGGCGGGCCTTGCAATCGCGCTTCTCGTCAACCAGAAGATCGCCGGCATGCGCTTCATGAAGTCGCTGTTCTTCATGCCGCTTGTCCTCGCCACCGTGACCGTGGGCGTGATATTCGGCTGGTTCTACGATCCCACCTTCGGCCTGCTTGCCATCATATATCACGCCTTCGGCGCAGAAGCCCCCGCACTTCTTTCGGACGAGAACCTGGTGACATTCGCCGTGGTCGGCGCAGCATTATGGCCTCAGATCGCTTTCTGCATGGTCCTGTTCCTCGCAGGTCTCAACAATCTCGATGAGGAACTGATCGGCGCCGGTCGAGTCGATGGCGCCAAGGGATGGCCGATGCTTCGCCATATCGTGCTGCCACAGCTGAGCCAGGTGGCCTTTATCGCCGTCGCCATCACCATCGTCGGCGCGTTGCGCTCCTTCGATGCGATCTCAGTGATGACGGCAGGCGGCCCTTTCGGCTCCTCCACGGTGCTCGCCTATCAAATGTACGACCAGTCGCTCTTCTCCTATCGCTTCGGTTATGGCGCAGCGATCGCCACCATCCTGTTCCTCATCATGTCCGTCTTCATCGCCTGGTATCTGCACGGGCTGATCAAATCCGAGAAGAGGAGCTGAGCCATGTATCCGCGCCCCATTCCCGAAAACAAGAAACTCGCCCGTCTCGGTTATATGGCCGGCGTTCTGGCGATCCTCATCCTCTGGCTGCTGCCGCTCTTTGCCGTCATCATGACCTCCTTCCGGTCCTTCGATGATGTGATGTCTGGCAACTACTGGGGCTGGCCGACAAAATTCAGCCTGACCGAGAATTATGTCGCGGTCTTCGAACAGACGAAAATGCTGCGCTACTTCACCAACAGCCTGATCATCACCATTCCCTCCGTGATCGCGGTGCTGATCCTGTCGACCCTCACCGGCTTCGTGCTGTCGCGTTACCGTTTCCGAGGCTCGATGGTGATTTTCGCCATCTTCGTCGGCGGCAACTTCCTGCCGCAGCAGATCATGATGATCCCGATCCGCGACCTGATGGTCTCGGCCGGCCTTTACGACACCTTCTTCGCGCTTATCCTTTTCCATGTGGCGTTCCAGACGGGCTTTGCCACGCTCTTCATGCGCAACTTCATCGCCGCCCTGCCGGACGAACTGTTCCAGGCGGCGAGAGCCGAAGGCGCATCGCCCTGGCAGACGCTGATCCACATCGTCATCCCGCTGGTGCGTCCCGCCCTTGCCGCCCTTGCCATTCTGGCCTTCACCTTCATCTGGAACGACTATTTCTGGGCGTTGGTGCTGACCCAGAGCGACGCCGTTAAACCCGTCACCGCAGGTCTCTCCAATCTCAAGGGCGAATGGGTCTCGGCCTGGAACATCGTATCGGCCGCCACGATCTTCGTCGCCGTGCCGCCGGTCGTCATGTTCTTCCTCATGCAGAAACACTTCGTCTCAGGCCTGACCATGGGGGCGGTAAAGGGATGACCTCCGCTGCCCAACCCCTGCCCTCCTCCGAAACGACGACCAACAAGGACAAGATCGGCATGAAAAGCGTCGAACTTCTCAATGTCGAGAAGCACTATAGCGGCTTCCACGCGCTGAAGAACATCAACCTCACCATCGAAAAGGGCGAGTTCATCGTGATGGTCGGCCCGTCCGGTTGCGGCAAGTCCACCCTGCTCAAGACCATCGCGGGCCTTGAGACCATAAGCTCGGGCAAGCTCATCATCAATGATCGCGATGTCACAAAGGAAGAGCCCGGCGAGCGCGGTATCGCCATGGTCTTCCAATCCTATGCGCTCTACCCGCATATGACCGTCGCCGAAAACATGGGCTTCGGCCTGAAAATGGCGAAACGCCCCAAGGCGGAAATCGATGCCGCCGTGAAACGCGCCGCCGAAATCCTCAGGATCACCGAACAGCTCGACAAAAGACCGAAACAGCTTTCCGGCGGCCAGCGCCAGCGCGTGGCGATCGGACGCGCCATCACCCGTTCGCCCGAGGTCTTCCTGTTTGACGAGCCGCTCTCCAATCTCGATGCGGCGCTCCGCACCCAGATGCGCGTGGAGCTGTCCACACTTCACGCCGAGCTTGGCTCGACGATGATCTACGTGACCCACGATCAGGTCGAAGCCATGACCATGGCAAGCCGTATCGTCGTGCTCAACAGGGGCGCGATCGAACAGGTAGGCTCACCGCTGGAACTTTACGCCAATCCGGTCAATCGTTTCGTCGCCGGTTTTCTCGGTGCGCCACGCATGAATTTCTTCGAAGGCAAGGTTGCCTCAGTGAGCGAGATCGGTGTGACGGTTACGGTTCCCGGACTGCCAGATCTTCAGGTGAAGGCCCATGAAGCCTTGGGTCTCAGGGGCGGCGAGGATATTGCCATCGGCGTGCGTCCCGAGCGCCTGAACATCGATGCGAACGGTTCCGCCGAGGTCGCCTTCGATGCCCGCATCCGCCTTATCGAGCATCTTGGACGCGAAACCATCCTTCACGTCGATGCCGACCCCGTGGTCACCACCGGGTCGGATACCGGCACCCGCAATGTCACGGTGCAGCTTGGCGATGTCGTTGCCTTCGCCAACGGCGAAACCGTCCGCATCGGTTTCGACCTCAATGACACCTATTTGTTCGGCCCTGACGGAAAGACCCTGACGCCTCGGAAATCCGCCACCCGAACCTGATCAAAATCGGAGTTTTTTATAGCATGAAACGGTCGAAACCCGCGCCCCTGTCGGTCTGGCGCACCCTTAACCTTGACGATTTTATGCTCGGCGTGCCGCATTATCCCGAGCATGTCGACGAAAGCTACTGGCAGCGCGACGCCGATCGCATGAAGGCGATCGGCTTCAACACCGTGCGCATGGGTGAATTCGCCTGGCATATCTGGGAGCCATACGAAGGCAAGTTCGACTTCGACCTCTTCGACCGCGCCATCGACCTTTTGGGCAAGGCGGGCATCAACACCATTCTCTGCACACCGACAGCGACCCCGCCGCGCTGGCTGACGCAGAACTATCCGGAAGTGCTGCGCGTCGACCGCAATGGCCGCCGCGCAAGCCACGGCTCGCGCCAGCATGGCGATACGACCAGCCCGGTCCTGCGGCACCATAGCCGCCGCATCACCACGGCGATGGCCGAGCACTATAGGGACAATCCCTATGTCATCGGCTGGCAGACGGACAATGAACTCAATACCACGGTTTCGGAATCCTTCTCGGATTCCGCCGCCCTCGCCTTCCGCAATTTCCTGCGGCACAAATATGAAACCATCGACGCGTTGAACTTCGCCTGGGGCGGCCATTTCTGGGCCACCGCCTATGATAATTTCGATCAGATCGTGCTGCCCTTCCCGATGGCGCCGTCCTATCTAAGCCCCGGCCATGTGCAGGACTATCACCGCTTCCTGGCGGCGGCGACCGCAGCCTTCCAGCGCGATCAGGTCGACATATTGCGCGCGACCAATGCAGACTGGTTCATCTTCCATAATCTCGGCAACCTCACCGACATCGACTTCCGGGGCCAGTTCGGCCAGGACCTCGATTTCATCGGTTTCGACATCTACCCGATGCTCTATGACGAGTTCCGCCGCACCGGCGGCCATGCCGCGACGCAGGCGCTGCAGCTGGACGTCTGCCGCAGCTATTCCGGCAACTTCATCGTTCCGGAGCAGGCCTCCGGCCTCGGCAGCCAGCCCTCCTTCACCACCATGGCGCCCGAACCGGGCGAGATGCGGCGCATGGCGCTTTCGTCCGTTGCCCGAGGTGCTGATGGCCTGATGTTCTTCCGTTGGCGTCCGGCGCATTTCGGGGCCGAGATTTACTGGATGGGCATCATCGACCATGACGATGTGCCCCGCCGCCGCTATGAGGAAGCCCGCCATTTCGCTTCCGACATCCGGAAAATCAAGGACAGGCTGCTCGGCACCTCCGTTCGCATCGATGTCGGCATCGCCGGTGCCGATTTCGACAATCAGGAAGCCCACAAGACCTATCCGATCGGCCTGCCCTCGCCACTGGAGGACGCAACCTTGTTGCACCGACACTGCTACAAACGCGGCATTTCCTGCGGCTTCATTCATCCTGAGGACGACCTAACCCACCTCAAGGTTCTCTATGTACCGCATTGGGTGATGTGGAACCAGAAATGGACGCAGAAGCTCGAAGCCTTCGCATCGAACGGCGGCACCGTCATTGTCGGCGCGATGACGGGCACCCGTGACGTCAACAACCACATCATCCGCGAGCAGGCGCCCGGCGGCGCGTTGGCAAAGCTCACCGGCGTCCGGGTCGAGGAATTCGGCCGCATCACCGCTACTGGCGGCGAGGGTCTGTTCCAGCGCTCCGCGCCGGAAGCTGGCCTCTATGTGCGTCCCGATCTGCCGCCGTCCTCCTCCGCAGACCGCAAATACACGCTCGAGATCGGCGGCCGCCTGATCGAGGCCGAACATCTTTATGAACTGGTGGAAACCGGCGACGATGTCGAGGTGATCGGAACCTGGGCAAACCGCTTCACCAAGGGGCGGGCGGCGATCACATCCCGCAAGGTTGGCAAGGGTCGCGTCGTCTACGTCGCAACCTATCTCACGGAAGCGCTGGCTGCCATCCTTGAAGAGGTAGTTCTGGCGGATGCCGGTGTTGCGCCGCTGGTGGCCGATCTGCCCGCCGGCATCGAAGTGGCGATGCGGCAGGCAGCGGATCGCAAACTGCTCTTCGTCATCAATACGCTCGAAACGGAGCAAAAGATCGACCCTCTTCCGCAAGGCAAAGATCTTCTCTCCGGCAGGCAAATGACTGCAGGCGAAACACTGGAGCCTTATGGTTGCCGCGTTATCGAACTCGTTTGATCAAGTCTGTATAATTGAGGTCGCATCGGCCCCATGACCTCCGCTTGAAAGCGGCGGAGAGATGATCTCGCCGCTTTCTTGTTTCTGCTCGGCGGCAATCTAGGGAGCCGAGCCGTTCAGCACCTCGAAATCGAAGATGCCCTGGGTCGCCAGTGCTGCGGCGCCGGAACTCCAGAAATTGTCACGCTCATCCGGGACGATCGGCGGCGGCGTGGTGAAACAGTAAACCTCAAGCGCCCGGCGCATAGGCTCAAACAGAAAATTCCCGAAGGTGACGGCCTCGCCGCCGACGATAATGATCTCCGGATCGACAATGTCGATCATCGTTCCAAGGTGCTGGCCGATGGCCTCACCGGCCTCCCTTAGGATTTCGCGCGCAATGGGGTCACCCGCGAATGCTGCCGCCGTCATTGCAAAACGATCCGCCGCATCCAGACCTTTTTCCTTTCGCCAACGCTCAACAATCGCGTTCTCCGAATAAAATGCCTGCAGGCAACCGTGGCGTCCGCATTCGCAAAGCGGGCCTTGAAGCCTGTGGCGGGCATGACCCAGCTTGCCGGCCTGGCCATGGGCTCCGCGATGGACGGTGCCCTCCACCACCGTCGCGCAGCCGATGCCGACACCGATGGCAAGCGCGGCAAAGACCCTGTGTTGACGGCCAAGCCCAAAAAGATGCTGGGCCAACGCGAAGGCACGCGTGTCGTCCTCCATCCAGACCGGAACATTGACCCGCTCTCGCAGCATTTTAGCAAAGGGCACGTTTTCCCAGAAGAAACGGTGGCTCTTGATGCATATGCCGTTTTCAGCATCTATCGAACCCGGCATGGAAAAACCGATCCCGGTGATTTCTCCCGCCTTTTCAGGTGTCGATTGTTTCAGCCGTCGCACCGCGCGTTCAGCGGCATCAAGCACGGTCGCCGGCGCCGGATCGTCAAAATCGACGGTGACAGACGAAAGCGGCGCGGTTGAAAGATCCGTCAGAACGCATTCCAGCGATCCGACATTCATTTTTATTCCAATGGCGAGGTGGCCGGCGTAATTGATCTCCAGAGGGACCGGGCGGCGACCCGCCGCCCCAGCCGTTGCATTACCCTCGATCAGGTACCCCTCTGATAGCAGATCGGTCGTGACAAAGGTCACGGCCGCCGGGCTCAAACCGGTGGCGACAGCAATTTCAGCGCGGCTCAGCGGCCCCTCTCGTCTGACCAGATTAAGGATCAGACGCCGGTTCATCGCCCGTGTCGTTCGCTGATCTATCTTCACTCGCAACGCCTCTCTTGCAGCTATCAAAACCACGTTTGAAGCGTAGATGGAGATGCGTCAACCAAATAGCGCTCAATATGCCCCTTCCGGCTGGTGAGCCACTTCAGTATTCCGGTTTCCCCTCCGCAAAGGAGTGTCAAAGAGCTATTTAGACATATGATGTCCGCCAGCACTTTTTCTAAAAAGTTTAACATAGGCTTCGTCAGTAACCCGTAGATGAGGATCATCCATTTTAACCCGCTCCGCCTCCCGTTCGTTGATACACCGAGCGCTGACGCTTCACCACCTGAGACCACATCGTAACCCTTGGCCACCATCCCGGCCGACACCAACGCTTCGCCATCGCCAGGTTAACCAGATCCAGCAAATTCAAAGAGGTGCGGCTTCCCCACAATTTGCGTTCCATCATTTTCGCGCCAGCATCAGTCTGTCGTGTCCCTTGATACCGATCTTGGCGGCCACTATCAGGCCGTGGCAACCACCAGCAACCGGATCTCCCCATTACGATATCGGCGTCGATCGACGGGAATGGTTTTCAGGCCGAGATTGGTGGCCGCAGGATGCGGCGCCGGTGGCGATGCCGGCTTGCCGCAAGATTGAAACTAAGAGCAACCGGCCCAGCCATGGGAGCACAGCGCGTTCTAGCCATCGAAGGCGACGACCGCCTGCAGCACGCTCAGTAGGTTTTCCGACTGCCGGGAATGCAAACGTTCGTTTTGGCAAACGTTTCGAGCGCAGTTTTTAGAACGTGCCGACGCCGATTGTGTGGCGCTAACACTAAACCCTCTTAAAAAAGTAGTGCCCCACACCCCACACGTCACCGCCCTCGTGCCCGAAAAGCCCGGCGGTCGCCAGGAAGAACAATCGCCATCGCCTTTCCCATAGCCGGGCGTCGGCACCATAGGTTTGCTGCAGAATGGGCCGGATACGGTCAATTTTTTCGTCGAAATTTTCGAGCCAATCGAGCGCTGTCCGACGATAGTGCGACCCTGACCAGCGCCATTCCCGCTCGACGGCGAAAAGCTGACTAAAGCGATGGGGAAGGTCGAAGGCCGGCATGATGCCGCCGGTGAAGAAGTGCCGGGCGATCCAGTCGGCAGGATTGTTGTGGTCGAAACGATAGGATCGGTCGCGGTGGTTAAACACATGCATGAAAAACCTGCCGTCCGGCTTCAGCCACGAGTGAACACGCTCGAACAACACGCGCCAATTCGACATATGCTCGAACATTTCCACCGATACGACACGGTCGAATCGATCGCCCGTCGTGAAATCATTCATATCGGCCGTCACTACAGAAAGGTTTGAAAACCCCCGTTCTCGGGCACGACCGATTATATGTTCGCGCTGCGACACGGAGTTCGAGACTGACATAATGCGCGCATTTGGGAAACGGCCGGCCATATAGAGGGATAACGAACCCCATCCGCAGCCGAGTTCCAGAATATCCATGCCGTCCTCAAGGCCGGCATGGGCTGAGGTCTTGGCCAAAGCAACATTTTCAGCTTCGTCCAGCGTGGTCGTGGCATCGTCATAATAACAGCAGGAATATTTGCGCTGCTCTCCCAGAATGAGCGCAAAAAATGCCGCTGGCACTTCATAATGCTGTTTGTTTGCATCGTCGGTATGGCTGGCGACGGGAAACTTCACCATATCCGCCGCGAAAGCCTCTTCCGCATCCGCTGTAATGGCGGCAAGCCGCCGCTTCGTCCGTGCGCAGAGCATATCTATTCCGGCGAGCGTCACGCTGTCGCTGAGCGGCGCGCGCTCGGCGGCGTTGATGGCGAGTGCGAGCATGTTCATGGCCTGTCCTCGTTCTTGCGCGGCCCCGGAAAAAAGGCGTTGACGCGTTGTTGAAGGGCGCGGAATTTTTCCCCGCGCGATTGGAGCATATGGTCTTCAAGCGGCGGAATGCCGGAGACATGGACAAGCAGCCAGTACATCATCGCCGGTGCGGCGAGCGATACCCATGACAAGGCCTGCCCCTGAATGGCCAGCAGCGGAAAACCGCACCAGAAAAGCCATTCGAAAAAATAGTTGGGATGGCGGGAATAACGCCACAGCCCGGTTTCGCAGACACTGTTTTTTGCCGCTGCGGTCTTTCTGAATTTCCAGAGCTGGGCGTCGGAGAGCGCTTCGCCTGCCAGCGCGCCAAGGGCAACCACCATGGCGATAACGTCAACCATACGCGGAAACACATGGGTGTTGCTTGCCGCAAGATAGACCGCAAGAACAAGCACGAAAGCGGCGATTGCCTGTATCTGCAGGAAGATGAACAGCCGCAGGGCGGCAGCGCTCCCCCATTGCTCCATAAGCTTTGCATAACGGGGATCTTCCCCGCCTCCTTGCGTGCGCATGCCGATATGGCCGGCAAGCCGCAGGGACCAGACAACGACCAGGAAAAGTGTAGCAACGCGCCGCCAGCCGTCTCCGTCGGTGAAAACAACCGCAAAAATTCCGCCAAGCCCGACACTCGCAGCCCAGACCGTGTCGATCCAGCCGCTTGAACCGGTTGCTCTCTGCAACACCCAAGCGCCCGCCATCAGAAGCGACATGAGAATGGCAAGCGTCAGGACTACAGAAAACATCACTAATTCGCTCGCCATTTTGAATGGTTTGAGGTCGGGTTTCGTGATGGCAAATACGAGCGGACCCGCAAAATAGTTTCAGGCGCCGGACAAAATTTCAAAAAATCGATGCGCCGGTGAAACTGATCGGGCGGCCTCCTCGTACATGTCGCAGTCCCCAAGACTGGATTGGCAGTGCTATAGCGAGGAAAAATGGTCGACACCGAAGCGAAAAAAGAACAAAGCCGCCGCATCGCCGTGGTCGGAACGGGAATTTCCGGTTTGTCGGCGGCCTGGCTTTTGTCGCAACGGCACGATGTCACGGTTTTCGAAGCGGCTGACCGCATCGGAGGCCACACCAATACGGTGACGTTCAGCACGGACCATGGACAAGTCCATGTCGATACCGGATTCATTGTCTATAACGAGCAGACCTATCCCAATCTCACTGCGCTTTTCCAGCAACTGGGCGTGGCGACTGCAGCTTCGAACATGTCTTTCGCCGTTTCTCTGAATGATGGCGGCTTCGAATATTCCGGCGGAACGGGCCCTGGCCTGCTGGCCCAGAAGTCCAACATCCTGAGGCCACGTTTCTGGGCGATGCTTGCGGACCTTTTGCGCTTTTACCGCAATGCCCCACGCGACCTGCATTTGATGGGCGATCTGTCTCTCGACGAATATCTCTCCCGCAACCGGTATGGTTCAGCGTTCCGCGACGATCATCTTTACCCCATGGCTGCGGCCATCTGGTCCACGCCGGCCATGGAGGTCGGCCGTTATCCGGCGGCGCATTTCATCAAATTCTGCCGCAATCACGGCCTGTTGTTGCTGCGCAATCGACCGGTGTGGCGCACAGTCGACGGTGGCTCGCGCGAATATGTGAAACGCATCACGGCGTCGTTTGCGGATCGAATTCTCCTCTCGACGCCGGTTAAGCGCATCCACCGCCTGCCGGACGGCGTCGAAATCACCACTGCGGACGGCAAAGCCATGCGCTTCGATGACGTGGTGATCGCAACCCATGCGGATCAGGCGCTCGACATTCTCGCGGACGCAACACGCGCCGAACGGCGCATTCTTGGCGCGTTTGCCTACACCCAAAACCGCGCCGTGCTTCACACCGACAGCCGTTTCATGCCGCGCCGCCGCGCTGCCTGGTCAAGCTGGAACTATGTGGCCGACACGCGCATTAAAACGAGCCTGCCGAGCATTACCTACTGGATGAACAGGCTTCAGCCGCTGGGCGAAATCCCGGACATTTTCGTAACGCTGAATCCGGCGCGGGAACCGGATCAAGGAAAAATCATCGCCGAGGAAACCTATCACCATCCGGTTTTTGACGCTGGCACCGAACAGATGCGTCAGGAGCTATGGGCCTTGCAGGGTCTGCGAAACACCTGGTTCTGCGGCGCTTATTTCGGATCCGGTTTTCATGAAGATGGTCTTCAGGCCGGCCTTGCCGTCGCCGAAGATCTTGGCGGCGTATCCCGTCCATGGAAGGTTGCTGACGACAACAACCGGATCATCCGTCTGGATTTGGCGACGATTGCGACAGACACGGAAATCATGGAGGCGATGGCATGACGTCTCCCCTCACCTCGGCGCTTTTTCCCGGCCATGTAACGCATGCGCGTTTCAAGCCGAAAACCCATAAGCTCGCCTACCGGATTTATTCGCTGCTCCTCGACCTCGATGAGTTGAACGTGCTCGACCGGAAATTGCGATTTTTCTCCGTAGACCGGTTCAACCTGTTCTCGTTTCACAGCAGGGACCGCGGCAACCGCAGCGCCATCGGGCTGCGCCAGCAGATCGAGGCAGCCATGACGGCGGCAGGCATGGCAGTGGACGGAGGGCCGATACGTCTGCTCACCATGCCGCGCGTACTCGGCTGGGCCTTCAACCCACTCAGTGTCTTCTTCTGCTACGGGCGCGACTTGTCGCTTAAAGCTATCCTCTGGGAGGTGGACAACACGTTTGGCGAGAGACACTCATACCTGATCCCGGTGGAAGCCGGCAAATCGACCGAGATCGTCCAGCGATGCGACAAGGCCTTTTATGTCTCTCCATTCATGGACATGGATCTCCACTATGTTTTCCGCGTCGCCCCGCCCGGCGACAGGCTGAAAATCGTCATCGATACTTTCGACAATGACAGCCTAGTCCTGACGGCGCGGCATCTGGCCCGGCGTGTCGAATTGACGGACGGTGCGCTTCTGAAAGCTTTCTTCGCAATTCCCCTCCTGACGCTCAAGGTCATTCTGGGCATTCATTGGGAGGCCCTGAAAATTTGGCTGAAAGGCGTGCAGCTCAGAAAACGGCCGCTGCCGCCTGCCGGTCCAGTCTCCTTCCGTCATCCTTCATCGTCGCAAATCGAGGCCAAAATTCATGACCCCGTTTGACAATCTCACGGAATTATCGGCGAAGAATACGCGCCTGAACGACCGCATCAGCCCAGGCATGTGGCTTATCAACCGGCTGTTGAGTAATATCGACAGGGGAAGATTACATATCATTCTTCCCGGCGGCGGCTTCATTGAAAAATCCGGCGCAACGAATGGCAGCGAGGCAATCCTTGTCCTGCATAGCTGGCGCGCGATCCGGCGGATGCTGCTGAACGGCGACATCGGCTTTGCCGAGGGTTTCATCGAAGGCGACTGGACCACACCAGATCTGACGGCGCTGATCCGCTTTGCGGCCCAAAATCGCGAGGCGTTCGCAAGGTCAATGCGCGGCAGCCTGCCGATGCGCCTTCTCAACCGCACTACGCACGGGTTGAATGCCAATACCAGACGCGGCAGCCGCCGCAATATCGAAGCGCATTATGATCTCGGCAACGAGTTTTACCGGCAGTGGCTTGATCCCTCTATGCTGTATTCGTCGGCGATTTTCGACGACACGGCGTCTACGCTCGAAGCCGCCCAACTGAAAAAACTGGAACGTATCGTCGATAAACTGAAATTGAGCGGCGGCGAAAACATATTGGAGATCGGCTGCGGCTGGGGCGCACTCGCCATTCACCTTGCTACGCAGGCCAAAGCCAACGTCACCGGCATCACTCTCTCCCCCTCCCAGTTAAAATGGGCAAAAAATGCGGCGGAAAAAGCCGACAGCACAGACCGCATCGATCTGAGGCTGCAGGATTACCGCGACCTGAACGGCCAATTCGACAGGATTGTCTCCGTCGAGATGTTCGAAGCAGTCGGCGAGGCCTATTGGCCAAGCTATTTCGAAACGCTGAAAAGATGCCTGAAACCGGGCGGCAGTGCGGTGCTGCAAATCATTTCGATTGAAGAAAGCCGCTTCGATACATATCGGCGTAAGGCGGATTTCATCCAGAAATACGTCTTTCCCGGCGGCTTTCTGCCCTCAAATGCCGCGCTCGAAAAGGCGGTCGGCAAAACCGGCCTGAAGCTCACCGATAGGGAACTTTTCGGCCAGTCCTACGCGCTCACGCTCGCCGAATGGCGCCAGCGTTTTCATGCGCGGTGGCAGACGATTTCCCTGCTCGGCTTCGATGACCGCTTTCGACGGCTTTGGGATTATTACCTTTGCTATTGCGAGGCAGGCTTTGCCGAGGGGAGCATAAACGTCGGCTTCTATACGATCGAACACAGATAAGGCGGGACCAAACTGCGGAGAGAGACAATGATGATCAACGGATTGACGGTTGCTTCCGTCCTATGGCCACTGCTGGTCGCGTCCAACGCGACGGCGGCCGATATCGACGGCAACTGGGCGCGCGGAGACGGCAAGGCGAAAGTACTGATCGCGCCCTGCGGTGAAAATATCTGTGCCACAAACACCTGGATCAAGCCGGGCACTCCGAAGGAAAAGGCCGGGGACCGGCTGATTATGGACATAAAGCAGACAGAGGCAGGCAGCTATTCCGGCACCGCTTTCGACCCCCAGCGGGATAAATCCTACAGGATAACAGTGACAATAAACGGCAACGGCATGACCACGAAAGGCTGTATCGTCGCCGGTCTGCTGTGCAAGGGCATAAACTGGACAAGGATCGACTAGCCACATCTCCACGTTGCTTCGACCCATATCGTCGCTTCGTTATCGAGGCCCTGCAAAGGAAACCACCAATGAAAACCTATTTCGCAGCCTACCTTTTTACCCTCGTCGCCTTTCTGGTGATTGATTTCATCTGGTTGAGCACGATGGCGTCGCGTCTTTACCGCCCGGCCATCGGCGATCTTCTGGCAGAAAACTTCCGGCTTGCTCCGGCGGTCGTCTTTTACCTCATCTATGCCGCCGGCCTGACCTTTCTTGCAGTTCGCCCGGCCTTTCAGACGGGGGAATGGACGACCGCGCTGCTTTATGGCGCAGTGGTCGGCTTCATGGCCTATGCCACTTACGACCTGACCAATCAGGCGACGTTGAAAAGCTGGTCCACGACCCTGACCGTCGCCGATCTTCTATGGGGAACCTTCGTCTCCGCGGCAGCTGCTACAATCGGCTATCTCATCACGGTGCGGCTGATCGGCCCGCTGGAAAATCCGACAGGCCTATGATGACGACATCCACTCTTACCGGCCACTTAAGTGCGATAACCCTGCGACCCAGTCGTTTCCAGGTTCGCAGCATGAGCACGCATCTCTTGTCTTCCTGCGAAAGACGACCCTATAAAGGAGGCGCAGCAAGGAAGGTTCGAATGCAGGGCACAGAGATCGCAGGCCTTATCAACCGCGTCGGCATGGGTGATCGTTCAGCATTCGTCTCGCTTTATCAGGCAACCAGCCCGAAGCTTTTCGCGATCTGCCTGAAAATCCTGCGTGACAGAGCGGAAGCCGAGGAGGCGCTGCAGGAAATCTATATCAAGGTCTGGCAGCGGGCCCGAACATTTGCCGCCAGCGCCGGCAAACCCGCCACATGGCTTGCCGCCATTGCCCGCAACCATGCAATAGACACGATCCGCGCGCGCAAGCCCATAACCGACGACATCGAGGAAGCCTACGATCTTGCCGACGAGAGCGCCCGCGATCCTGAGCAGCAGATCGTTCTCGCCGATGAAGGCCGCAGGATCGAAGACTGCATGCGCGAGCTTGAGACCGTACACGCACAGGCGGTGCGTCGGGCCTATGTCGAGGGCTTGAGCTATCTCGAACTCGCCGAAGAATTGCGCGTGCCGCTCAACACGGTCAGAACCTGGCTGCGACGCAGTCTTCTCAAACTCAGAGAGTGTATGCAGCGATGACGACGGGCGAACAGAGCGGCGGCAAGCATTCGCGCGACGACATCCTCGCCGGTGAATATGTTCTGGGCGTCCTGCCGCTCGAAAAGCGCCGTGAACTGGAACGACGCATGCAGGACGATGAGGCATTCGCACAGCTGGTGCAGCGTTGGGAGGCGGAATTTTCCGACTTCAATGCCGATTACCAGGAGCAGGCACCGAGCGCCACTGTTCTTGCGCGTATCGAAGAACGCCTGTTCGGCGGCAGGGCCGTCAATACCAATGGCAGCCTCTGGAATTCCGCGTCCTTCTGGCGCTGGATCTCGGTTGCCACCAGCGCAACCGCCGTGGCCGCCATCGTTTACGCCGCCTTCCCCGAAAAATGGCAGGGCGCCACCCCGCTGGTAGCCGAACTTGCAACGACCGACAGCCAGGTTAATCTCCTCGCCTCCTACGACGCGGAATCCGGACGGATGCGCATTGTGCCTGTCGCAACCGGCAAGACCGACGAAAAATCGCTGGAACTGTGGCTGGTGATGGAAGGCGGCAAGACCCGCTCGCTCGGCGTCTTCCAGCCCGGCACGAATGGCGATCTTATAATCCCCGCAGACATGCGCAACAGCATCACCGAAGGCACCACCTTCGCGATCAGTGTCGAACCTTTCGGCGGCTCGCCGACTGGTCAGGCAACCGGCCCTGTTATCGCCGTCGGCACGGCGCGATGGGGATGAAGGTCAACGCTTCCCGATTTCGAGGCGAGTCCCGATGAACGCGTCACGATACGAGATGGGCCGTAACGGTCTGTCTCCGAAGCCGACGATGCCCTTGATTTCGGTGAACTCGTGCAGACCGAACTTGCCATATTCCCGACCGTTGCCCGATTGCTTGTAGCCGCCGAAGGGGGCGGCCCCATCCCAGGCGGAGCTGTTGAGACGCACTATGCCGGTTCTGAGCCGTCGTGCGAAGGCACGCGCCTCCTCGGGTGCGCCCTGAATATAGGATGCCAGCCCATAGGGCGTGTCGTTGGCGATATCCGCCGCCTCGTCCTCGCTGCCATAAGCGAGAATGGCAAGCACAGGCCCGAAAATCTCTTCACGCGCGATCGTCATGTCGTTCGTAACGCGCGCAAAGACTGTCGGCCGTATATAATAGCCGCTGTTCAGATGCGCTGGCCGATCGAGCCCGCCGGCAACGAGCTCCGCCCCTTCCTCCATTCCCTTGCGGATGAGGCTCTGGATCTTGTCGAATTGCGTTTTGCTGGCAACCGGCCCGATATCCGTTTCGGCATCGCCGGGTGCACCGACACGGACCGATTCCGCCGCCGCACGGGCGATGCCAATCACCCGGTCCATTTGCTCCGCAGGGACGAGAAGACGGGTCGGCGCATTGCAGGACTGGCCGGAATTGGCAAAGCACCTGATCACCCCGGCGCGCACGGCGGCGTTAAGATCAGCGCTTCGGAGCACTATATTGGGCGATTTGCCGCCCAGCTCCTGATGCACGCGCTTCACCGTCGGGGCCGCTGCCTGTGCGACCGAAATGCCGGCGCGTGTCGAGCCGGTGAAGGAAACCATGTCGATATCGGGATGGCTCGCCAGTACCGCACCCACGGTCGGGCCGTCACCATTGACAAGGTTGAACACGCCCTTGGGAACACCGGCCTCGTGCAGGATTTCGGCGAAAAGTATGGCGTTGAGGGGCGCGATTTCCGAGGGTTTCAGCACCATGGTGCAGCCGGTGGCAAGCGCCGGGGCGACTTTGCAAGCGATCTGGTTGATCGGCCAGTTCCACGGCGTGATCATGCCGACGACACCGATCGGTTCATGGACGATGCGGGTCGTACCCTGCATGTATTCGAACGGAAAATCACGCATGGCGCGGATCGTCTGCTCGAAATGCGCCACGCCGATACCCGCCTGCTCATCCCGCGACATTTTTCGTGGAGCGCCCATCTCATGAGAGATCACGTCGCCGATCTCGTTCTGCCGACGTTTCAATATCTCAAGAATGCGCTCAAGCAGGCCGAGGCGCTCTTCCCGCGTCGTCCGCGAAAAGGTAGCAAAGGCGCGGCGCGCGGCGGCGATGGCGCGCTCGGCATCCGCCGCCGATCCCATGGCTATCTCCGCGAAAGGCTCTTCGGTGGCGGGGTCGACGACGGATAGACGCTGGCCGCCGAGAGGATCGACCCAGGCGCCGTCGATATAGAATTTGAGATAATTGTCCATATTCGTCTCCAATGATCTCAGCGGCCGGCCAGGATGAAGTCGGCGACCCGCTCCGCGATCATGATTGTGGGAATGTTGGTATTGGCGCAAGGGATCGACGGCATCAACGATGCGTCGCAGACCCTCAATCCTTCCACGCCGTGCACGCGGCCCGTGGACGACGTCACCGCCATGGGATCGTCAGCCGATCCCATGCGGCACGTTCCCGACGGATGCCATGTGCCGCCCGCATGGCGGCGGACGAATTCCGTCAACGCATCGTCGTCCTCAAGCAGCCCCCGCATGGTCGTGCCGAGTGTTATCGCCGAATGCACCAATGCCGGGCGCAGCGGGCCCGCCACATCCAGAAGACCCGAGAAAAGACCCCGCTGCAACGCGTTCCATGTCCCCGGTACAGCGACCTTCGCCACCCGGGGCGAATAGCTCGATGGAAAAACAGTGCCGCTGTGCCCCGTCATGAAAGGATCGGATAGGGCTTCAGCGCCCACGCGCAGCGCAAGCTTCAGCCGCGCCAGATCACGCTCGTCGCTCAGCATTCTGAAGTCGACCTCGGGCTCGACATGGGGATCAAGCGAAGCAAGCTTCACAAAGCCGCGCGAATAGGACTTGTTGACCCAGAAGAACAGGCTGCCCAGACGCAGACCAATGGAGTGCCAGCCGGATCGCGACAGGATGGCGGCATGCATGTCACCCTGCGGCGCGCCTTCGAGGCCGGACGAGAAACGCCAGATCGCCTGTTCGTGGTGTTCTCCCCTGTCACGCACCCGCATCTGCGGCGGCAGATAGGCAGCGACGGCGATCGAAGGATGCTCCATCAGATTGCGCCCGACGCCGCTGCGGCCAGCCACGACATTGCCCCCCACGGCGGCGATGTCACCGACGGGGCCGATACCGGAGCGCATCAGCAATGCGGGCGTGTGAATGGCGCCGGCCGAGACGATCACTTCCGCCGCATGGATCGTCTCCGCCGTAGCACCCGCCAATCTCGCACCCGTAGCACGGCGGCCATCGAACAGAATGCGATCCGCCACGCTTTCGGTGATGATCCTGAGATTCGGGCGTTTGCGCACGTCCGGCGTCAGATAGGCAAGCGAGGTCGGCAAGCGCTCCCCGCTATCGCTGACGGCGATGGCGCCGCGAAAGACGCCGTCTTCCCAAGGCCCGTTCTGGTCCGGCCTTGTCGGATAGCCGCGGCGGTCGAGCGTTTTCATGACTCGGCCGACGAAGGGTGAAATCCTGTCGTCGGATATACGCCGGATCGTCAGCGGTCCGGTCGTGCCGTGAAGCGGGCCGAAGAAATCCCTGTCGGCTTCGATCTTCAGAAAATAGGGCAGGCAATCGTCCCAGCCCCAGCCGTCCGCCCCAAGCGCCTGCCACTCGGCATAGTCGGCCGGCGCACCCCGATTGGCCATCAGCGCATTGATCGCCGAGCCTCCGCCCAGAAGCCGCGCCTGCTCGTAGCGACGCGGTGGACGGGGCGCCGCGTTGGAACGGGCATGGCCCATCAACGCCGTGAGCTGCGACCAGATATTGCGCGTATCGAGATAGGCACGGCCGGGATAACGGCTGCGCACCTCATCCGGGATATCGTCCGCCGAAATATTGCGCCCGGCCTCGACCAGAACGACTGTCCGCAGCGGATCTGCGGAAAGGCGTGCGGCCAGCACGCAGCCCGCCGATCCACCGCCGAGGATCAGGTGATCGACGATCATGTCGCCCGTCCCTGCGAATATTCGGTGTTGCGGGCATTGATCGCCGCCAGCATCAGCAGGATGAACGAGATCGCCGTCAGCAGGGAGCTGATAGAGGCGATGGTCGGATCGATCTCGTCGCGCAGCGCTGTGAACATGCGCTTGGTAAGCGTCTGATATTCGCCGCCGGAAATGAAAAGCGAAACCACGGTTTCGTCGATGGCGGAGATGAAGGCGAAGAGCAGACCGGAAATGACGCTCGGGCGGATTTGCGGCAGGGTGACGATGAAGAAGGTCCGCCAACGGTTCATGCCGAGGCTACGCGACACCATCTCCTGCGTGTGGTCGAACTTGCGCAGCCCGACCAGGACCGAGGTGACGACATAGGGCAGGCCCAGCATGACATTGGCGAGGATCAGCCCGGTCAGCGAGGCAAGAAGCCCGATCTGCGCGTAAACCAGAAAGACGCCGACGGCGGTGATGACGATCGGCACGATCAGCGGCAGAAGCAGCAACGCCTGCAGGCTGCGTACCAGCCGCGATTGCGTGAGATTGAGCGCATAGGCCGCCGCAGTGCCGAAAATGGTGGCGATGACGGCGCTGGAGACGGCGACGATCAGGGTTACACGCGTTGCCTGCATCCAGGCGGCGCTGCCGAGATAAGCCTCATACCAGCGCAGCGACCAGGATGGCGGCGGGAAAGCAAGGAAGCGCGCGCCGGAAAAGGACATTGGCAGGATGATCAGGATGGGGATCATCAGCCAGGCGAGAACGAGGGCTACAAAGCCGTAGAGAAGGATTTTCGACAGGTTCATGCGTCACCTCGTTCCCATGATGCGTTCGAACGGAATGATGAGGCTCGCCAACCGGAAAACCAGAAAAACGCAGACAAGCAGGACGACGCTGATCGACGAGGCCGCGCCCCATTCGTTATAAACCTCGATGTTGCGCGAAACGAGCATGGAGACCATGTAGGTGCGCCCGCCGCCCAGCAGTTCCGGCGTGATATAAAAACCAAGGGTGAGCACGAAGACCAGCACCATGCCGGCGATCATGCCCGGCAGCGACAGCGGCAGGAAAACCCGCCAGAATACATGCATGGGTGAGCCGCCGAGGCTGGCGCCGGCCATGGTCAGTTCCGTGGGTATTTTCTTCATTGTCGCATAGAGCGGCAGCACCATGAAGGGCAGCAGGATGTGGATCGTCGCCATGACCGTGCCGAATTCGTTGTTGACCAGCCGGAGTGGCGCATCGATCAGGCCCGATCCCGTCAGCGCCGAATTGATGATACCGTTGCGCTGCAGCAGGATGAGCCAGGCATAGGCGCGCACCAGAACGGATGTCCAGAAAGGCAGCAGCACCATGGCGAGAACAAGCACGCTCCAGCGCTGGGGCAGGCCCGCCGCCACATAGGCGACGGGATAGCCGAGGAGGACGGTCATCAGCGTGACAACCGTCGCAATGCGGAAGGTCTGAAGGAAGGTCATCCAGTAGACGGAATCCGTCAGGAACCGCTGATAGTGAGCGAGCGTAAAGCCGCCATCCTGCCGGATCGACTGCCAGCCCAGCCACAGAAGCGGCAGGACCAGCAGAACGACGATGACCGCAAGCGCTGGCGCCAGCAGCATCAGCATGAGCCGTTGCTCACGCTGCTCATGCAGCGCAGACGGATTTCGTTTCGACTGTGCCATCAGTGACCCTCCACAGGCCGATGATTATTTCTGGATGAACTGCGCCCAGCGTTTTTGCGCCTCCTCGCCGGCCGGTGAACTCCACCACTCGTCCGACACCAGAACCTGAAGTGCGGCATTGTTCGGCGAACTCGGCATTTCGGCAGCGCGTTCCGGCGAAATCTTGCCGGTCTTGTACGCTTCAGGATTGCCTGGACCGTAATCGATATAGGCCGGGAAATTCGCCTGGATTTCAGGGGTCAGCGCCGCATTGACGAACTTGACAGCCGTTTCGAGGTTCGGCGCGCCCCTGAGAATGCAGAGCGACGTATACTGAAGGAACCCTTCATTAAACGAATAACCGATCGGCGCGCCCTCCTTCACCACCGCAGCAACGCGGCCGTTCCAGGCCATCTCCATGTCGACTTCACCATCGGCCAGAAGCTGCGCCGACTGGGCGCCGGAGGTCCACCACACCGTGACATAGGGTTTGATCTCTTCGAGCTTCTTGAAGGCCCTGTCGACATCGAGCGGATAAAGTTTGTCCACTGGCACGCCATCTGCGAGCAAAGCGGCCTCCAGTGTCGCCAGGGGATGGTTACGAAGCGCCCGCGTGCCCGGAAATTTCTTCACATCCCAGAAATCCGCCCAGCTCTTGGGCGGGTTGCCGCCGAACTTGTCCTTGTTGTAGGCTAGCACGCTCGAGTAGAATTCATAGGCGACCGAATAGGGGCTCTTGTATTCGGCCGGCATCTTTTCCGCATTGGGTATTTTGGAAAAATCGAGTTTCTCGATCATTCCCTGTTCCCCGCCGCGTATGCAATCCTTCGCCGGCGTGTCGATGACGTCCCAGACGATCTTGCCGGATGCGGACTGCGTCTTGATCACCGGCCAGGCATCGGGCGCGCTGTCCTGATTGACAGTGATGCCGAGCAGCTTGGCGACGGGATCGAGGATCGCCTTGGTCTGCGCCTCCTGATAGGCGCCGCCCTGTGAAACGAAGGTGACCTGTTCCGCCGACGCCAGGCCAGCCGAAAAGACGGCGGCGGATGCGGAAAGCACGAGCATGGAAAATCTGTATTTCATTCGTCGTTCTCCTCTTTTATGGCGAGGCGCTGTCGCCCCTGTTGGCATGCGACTGTCGGGTCTTAGCGCCCGATTGCATCGAGGAACTGATACCAGCCGGCGACGAGCCGGACGGCTGGCTCCCTGATGGGATAAAAAGGCACGGGTTTGAGCGGCTCCGCGGTCAGGAGCCCGAGATCGGGGCTTTGCCCGGCAACCATGGCCGCAACGTAGCGGCCCATGTTGGAGGCCATGGCCACCCCGGTTCCATTATAGCCGACTGCATAGACGACCCGGTCGTCCAGCCGGCCCAGATGTGGAATGCTGTCCATCGTCATGGCCACGAGGCCGGACCAACGATGGGTGACAGATACGGCTGCGAGTTCTGGAAACTGCCGCACCATGGCCTTGTGCAGTGCCGCAAACGCGCTTTCGGAATCCGCCTTGCCGAAGGCGCCGCGCCCGCCATACATCACACGGTCTCCAGCCTTGCGGAACCAACGCATCATGCGCCGCGTCTCGGTATAGCTGCGTCCCTGCGACAGGAGGGAAGCACCCGGTCTGCCGGTCAGCGGCTCGGTCGCAATCATCGCGGAGCGGAAGGGAATGATGGACTTGCGGACCGCCGACGTGGCCAGCGTCAGATCGGAATAGGAATTGGTGGCGATTACCACCTGCCGGGCCGAAACGACACCGTCAGGCGTTTCAAGAACGACGCTGGCGCCATCTCGCCTGAATGCCGCCACCGGCGTCTTCTCGTGGATCGCGATGCCTGCGGAACTCAATCCGGCCGCCATGCCCAAAACGAAATTCAAGGGGTGGATGACGCCGCCATGGGTATTGAGCATGCCACCGACGAAATCGCGGGAGCCCGTCTCCGCCTCCATTTCCTCCGGTGAGAGGATGGTGCAGGCGTGGTCGCCAAGCGATCCACGCAGCCACTCAACTTCTTTTTTCAGGCCATCGAGCGACAGTTGATTGTGGGCACAGCGCAGCGAACCGGTTGGGCGATAATCGGCAGCGGCGATTGCATAATCGTCTACCAGTTCGCCGACATGATCGATGGCCTCGATACCGAGATCATGCATGCGCCGCGCCGTCTCCAGCCCGTAGCGGGCGGCGATGTCGGAGAAGGAAAGGCGGAACTTGCCCGACACCACGCCACCATTGCGGCCGCTCGCGCCCCACCCGATCCGGCTTGCGTCCAGCACCACCGGAGACAGGCCGCGGCGGGCCAGATAGCGCGCCGCGGAAAGGCCCGTATAGCCGCCGCCGATGATCGCGACATCGAACCGACGATCGCCCGAGAGCCGGTCGAAGGCAGGACGGCTGGAAGCCGTCTCCTGCCAGAGGGAGTGAATATCAGGAAAAGGTGGGCGTGCGGCCATCGGTCCGGCTCTCTCGCTTTCAGGCTGCCGTTGCCGTCTTGACGCCGGCGGCAAGCTCCGCGTCCACCGCATCGGCCAGTTGCTTGAGCGAGGAGAAGTGGAAGTCGGGCCTGGTCACCACCTTCGGAGCCGGCGTGCCGCCGAACCCCTGCTGGCCCTGGCGACGCTCGATCCAGCAGGTCGTGTAGCCAAGTTCGCGGGCCACGCCGATATCGTGATGCTGGCTCTGGGCGACATGCAGGATTTCCGACTGCTTGAAACCGAAAGCCGACTGACGCCCCTTGTTGAAGGCGAAAAACTGCGGATTGGGCTTGGCACACCCGGCCTCATCGCAGGTGACGCTGTCGTGAAACGGATTGCCAAGCGTATCGGAATAGGCGGAAAATGCCGTACGGTCGGCATTCGTCATGGCGACAAGACGGAAGTTCTTGCGCAGGCGGGCGAGCGCTTCCACGGAATCTGCGAAGGCCGGCCAGCGCAGCACGGCAAGCTGGAAGGCTTCCGCCGTGGCGTCATCATTGTTGAAACCGAGTTCGTTGGCGAGAGAAAGATAGACGTCTTTCATGGCGAAGGAAGACCGTCCATAGAACTTGTCGCGGCCGCGCTTGTAAGGTTCGAAAATCTCGTCGTCGGTGGCCCTCGCCGCCTTTTCACCGCCGAGCGCACGCACCGCATTGAGCACACCCGTTTCGAAATCGATCAAAGTGCCGACCACATCGAAGGTCATGACCTTGAATTGCGTAAGCTGCATAGTCTTTATCCTTGTTGACTGCATGGAATGGAATGTCTCAACCCGCTTCGGGAACGATCACCGTGTCTTCGGGGTGAAGTGAAAGCGCAATCGCCTCACCCGGCGACTTCATGAGCGCGCGGCCGGCATGGTTGCTGGGAAGCCGGAAACTCAGATCGTCGCCGCTGTCCAGCCGCACGAAAACCCGAATGCTTTCACCCTGATAAAGCGTATCCGTGACGGTGCCTGTCAGCCTGTTGCCGCCATCGGCTTGAGCACCATCCACCACCACGAGTTTTTCCGAATGAACCACGAGATGCAGGTTTTCGCCTTCCGGCACGCGATGCGCCGTGTGCAGCAGCCGGTCTCCCAGCCGCACCGCCGTTTCGCTTTCGCGCCGAACCGCAAGCAGGGTCGCCTCGCCGATGAAACGGGCGACGAAGGCGTTGACGGGACGGTCATGCAGACGCTCCGGCGTATCGACCTGCACCAGACGTCCCCTGTGCATGATCGCCACGCGGTCGCTCATCGTCAGCGCCTCGCGCTGATCATGCGTCACATAGACGATCGTGGCGCCGAGCCGCTTATGCAGCCGTTTGAGTTCGATCTGCATGGTCTCGCGCAGCTGCTTGTCGAGCGCCGAAAGCGGCTCGTCCATGAGAATGAGGCCCGGCTCGAAGATCATGGCGCGCGCCAGCGCCACGCGCTGACGTTGGCCGCCCGACAATTCGTGGATACGCCTGTTCTCATAGCCGGTGAGTTCGACCATCTCGAGCGCGGCCTTGAGTTTCGCCGGCCAGCTCGCCTTCGGTAGCCGCCGCGCCCGTAGCGGAAAGGTAATGTTTTCGCCTACACTCATATGCGGAAACAACGCGTAGTTCTGAAAGACGATACCGATATCCCGCTTATGCGGCGGCTCAAATGTAATATCCCGATCGCCTAACCAAATTGACCCCGATGTCGGCTGGACAAAGCCGCCGAGAATTCCCAGCAACGTGGTCTTGCCTGACCCCGAAGGCCCGAGAATGGAAACGAATTCGCCGGGAGCGACATCGAGATTGACATCGTCCAGCGCACGAAACGTTCCGTAGCACTTGACCGCCTCTTTGATGGAAACGCCTACCCGCTCTGTATTTGGCTGCTCAATCATATGATTCCACTAAAAAATCCCAGTACGTTCGGTGGTGCTCCGACGTATGGCAGCGCGTTTTTGCGGAACGAAGAGCAGATTTTCAGCCTGTGACGCCCAGCGCCGGCCTGAAACCAATCTGTCGCGTTCCCCTCAATTCATGGAAGGTCTCTCGCCTTCGTTGACAGCAAAGAGACCAAACAAAAGGCGGATAAGCAATTGAAAAAAAATCTATGCGATGTTACAAAATGTAATGACATTCCTTCGCCGTTCCCTGCCCTCCATGAATGGCCTCTTTACTTTCGAGGCGGCTGCACGCTGCGGCAGTTTTTCGAGGGCAGCAGACGAATTGAACGTGACGCCGGCGGCTGTGAGCCGCATGATGTCCCGGCTGGAGGAACATCTTGATACGACATTGTTTCTTCGGCAGCCCGGTGGCGTGATGCTGACGGAACCCGGCCAGCTGCTGTTCGATGCGATCGCCAGAGGCTTCGCCGGAATAGAAAGCGCCCTGCGGGAAATCGAGGATCGCCGAACCGGTATCGAAACCGTGTCCCTTTCCGTCTCGACCGGCTTCACCACGCACTGGATGATGCCGAGAATGGCAGAATTCAAAAGGGAATTTCCCAATGTCGATCTTCGGTTTCAGCTCATGATGGGCGCCCTGTCGGGGCCGGTCAACGACGTCGATCTTGGGATGCGCTTCGTCGATGGACCGGACAGGCATCACGAGGCAGCTTTCGTCATGCCCGAAATCCTGCTGCCGATCTGCAGTCCGGGTTACAGGGAAAGCCATGCCATTTCCGGCAACGATATTGATCGCGTGCCGGATACGACCATCAATTTAAGCGATGCGCAGCCCAACTGGTCGACGCTGTTCACACCGGCCAGCGGTAGCGACCCGCAGAATTCGATGATCTTCTCCGATTACGCCATCGTCGTGCAGGCTGCTCTCCTGGGCCAGGGCGTGGCGCTTGGCTGGCTCAACGTCGTCGCCCATTGGTTACGGACGCGGACACTGGTTCCAGCAAGCGAACACTTGATGGTCACCGGCCGGCGCTGCCATCTTATCCGGCTGCGAACCAAACCCGCCCGACCAATCGTCACGCAGGTCAAGGAATGGATGATCCGTGAATTAAAGGCGGATGTCGATGCGGTGAGCGCGCTTTATCCATCCCTGAACATCGGCTGCGTAGGAAGCGATACCATCAACTAAAAACTGAAATTTTGAACACGCTCGAACCGAAATAGCCATAACGGCCCGTCGTTCCGCTATTGTCACCAGATAAAGAAACTGACATCATTGACTGGCAGGCTCAAAATGAGCCGCTGATATTCCATGAGCAGGGTAGCTCTCGACCGGAAACGGGCGGGGGCTTTTTATTTTTTTGGTGGGCGATGATGCATTCAGAAAGCTGGCGGGTCGGTGTGCTGTTCTCCGAAACAGGAGTGACCGGAGCCGTGGAAACAACCCAGAGAGCTGCTACCTTGCTGGCGATCGATGAAATCAACGCAGCCGGTGGCGTGCTCGGCCGAGAGATAGAGCCCGTGGCCTACGATCCGCAATCAACTCCCAGTCTCTATAAGGAGCTTGCGGTCAAACTTTGCGACGAAGATCGGGTCCGGGTCGTTTTCGGCTGCCACATGTCGAGCACCCGCAAAGCCGCTCTTCCCGTCATTGAGGCCCGTGATGCTTTGCTGTTTTACCCGACTTTGTACGAAGGGTTCGAATACTCCAGGCATTGCATCTACACAGGTGCAGCTCCCAATCAGAACTCCGTCCAATTGGTCGATTTCCTCACCAAGCACTATGGAAAGCGGGTTTTTCTTGTGGGGTCGAATTACGTCTATCCTTATGAATCGAACCGGACGATCAGCGACCTTTTTCTTCAGGTGGGGGGACAGGTCTTGGACGAGATATATGTTCCGCTGAACCTCAAAGACGAGGACGTCGCCAAGATAATCCGACACATTCGCGCAGCGCAGCCGGACGTTATTTATTCAACGATCGTTGGCAACGGTATCATTCCTTTCTACACGGCGTTCAAGGAAGCGGGCTTCAACGCACAGAAGATGCCGATCGCCAGTCAATCGACAAGCGAGGCCGACGTGATACGCATGCGCCCGGAGGTGGCGGAAGGGCACATAACCGCTGCTCCCTTTTTCGCTTCTCTCGACACCCCCCGCGCCCGCGCCTTCGTTTCGGCGTATCAACAACGGTACGGCCAGCAGATGCTGCCAACTGCGCCAGCCGAAGCGGCTTATTTTCAGGTATATCTCTATGCGGCGGCTTTAAAGCTTGCCGGCGGCGACGGGCTTGAGCAGCTTCTGCCGGCACTCTATGAGGTCGAATACGATGCTCCACAGGGCGCGGTGAAGATAGACCGGCTGACAAACCACACGCATCTGTGGCCAAGAGTGGCAAAGGTGAATGCGCAGGGCGGCTACGATATTGTCTATGATCCGTCACTGCGGGTGGCGCCCGATCCGTTCATGCGCGAATATCGACCGGATCTGACGCAAACTTTCCCGCATCGCGTCCGGGTCTGAGAAGGAGCGACGATGTCATTCGCCCTTCTCAGAGATTTGCGGGATCTCAAGGTCCTGGTCATTCATCCCCGGACATCGGAGGGAGAGTTCCTCGTCGATCACCTGCGCCGTATCGGCTGCACGGTTAGTTGCCTCTGGCCGGTGCCTGCCGAATTACCGCATGGCACAGACGTCGTCTTTCTTGCCATGGAAGACGAGGCGCGACCGGAAATAGAACGTTTGCTGAAGTGTTTTCCAAACCCCGCTCCGACCATGCTTGCCATCGTCGGTTACGAAAATCCCTCGACGTTGCAGATCGTTCTGGAAAGCGGAGCGCTCGCCATTGTCGAGAGACCGATCAAGCCGTTCGGTCTGCTGACCAATCTCGCCATCGCCCGCAGCCTGTGGCTGGAGCGCCAAAAGCTCGTGAAAGAAGCGCGCAAATATAAACGCAAGGTATTGGGAGACCAGAAGCTCGCCCGCGCCAAGGCGATTTTGATGGCCAATCGCGGCACCAGCGAAAACGAGGCGTATCGCGAAATGCGGGAGCAGGCGATGGCCCGGCGCGTACCGATCGATGAAATCGCCAATTCGATTATCAATGCCGAACAGCTCTTGCGCCGTCCCCAAAAACATGATTAGTTTTTCATGTGTTTCAAAGGAACACCTCCGGCACATCCCTTCGTTTTGCGAAGCCATGTGCCGCTGTTGCACGCGGCGAGGCCGTGATGCTGTGATGGCAAAGGTGCCCGCAGGCTGTGACAGGCCTAGCGGGTTTTTTGTTGTCTGCTGACAGTGTCGTCAGCCTTCCAACATTTTGTCGGCATGAAAGCCTGGCTGTTGAACCGGGCAGTGCCACTGCGTGCGCCAATCAAAAAAGGGGAACCAAGATGGTGTTCAACAGACGTGAATTTCTGAAAACCGCAGCCACCGCTTCCGCCGCACTCGCCCTGCCCGCGCTGGGCAGCCGGGCCTTTGCAGCCGACGCGATCAAGGTCGGTGCGCTCTACTCCCAGACGGGTGGGCTTTCCGTCGCCGAAAAACTTCTGGCCAACGGTGTCATGATGGCCGTGGCAGAGATCAATGCGTCCGGCGGCGTTCTCGGCCGTCCGGTCGAGGTTGTCGTTGAAGACGGAGCCTCCGATCCAAAGATCTTCAGCGAGAAAGCTTCGAAGCTGATCCTCAAGGACAAGATTTCAACCGTATTCGGCTGCCACACATCCGCCAGCCGCAAGGCCGTGCTGCCGATCTTCGAACGGCGCGGCGCGATGCTGTTCTATCAGACGCATTATGAAGGCTTCGAGTGCTCGCGCAACGTCGTCTATTCCGGCGCCGTTCCGAACCAGCAGCTCTCCAACTACATTCCCTGGATCGTCGAGAAACTGGGCAAGAAGAAGTTCTTCATCGTCGGCTCGAACTACGTCTATCCGCGCGAGATGGCCAAGGTTTCCAAAAAACTGATCGAGGCAGCCGGCGCGGAATGGGTAGCGGACGAATATCTGGAACTCGGCCACTCGGAATGGGCCGTGATGGTCAGCAAGATCAAGGAATCGGGCGCGGACGTGGTTCTTTCCAACGTGGTCGGCGATTCGATCATCGCCTTTTACCGCGAATTCAAGAACCAGGGCCTTTCGCAGGACGTTATCCCAATCTGCGCGACAGTAACTTCCGAAATCGAGATCGCGGCCATGGGGGCTGAATACGCGGCAGGCAGCTACACCTCTTTCCCATATTTCATGTCGATTGAAACGCCGGCGAACAAAAGCTTCATCGACCGTTTCAGAACCTTCGTCAACGATCCCAAGGCCGTGACATACCATTCGCTGGAGGCCGCCTATTTTCAGGTGTTTCTGTGGAAGCAGGCAGTTGAGAAGTCCGGCGATCTGTCAGCCGACGCGATCCGGGCCGGCATTCGCGGCCAGACCTATGACGCGCCCGGCGGCAAGGTGACGACCGACCCCGACAACCTGCATTGCTGGCTGACGCCACGCATCGGACAGTGGCAGCCGGACGGCCAGAGCAAGGTGGTCAACGCCTATCCGGCACCGATCAAGCCGCTTCCCTATTCGGCTTATGGCGAAACGGAGAGCAACCTGTTCTGCACCGTCAAGGGTCTCGACGCAGCAAAACTCAAGGGCTGACCCATCCTCCGCATTGTCCCGCCAGCCATGCCTGGCGGGACCATGTCTCGGCAAGGCGGATCTGCGCTTTCTTCTGCGCGACGCCAATCCGCTTTCGGATTGGCACGAAGCAGGAAAACCCGACCCGCCCTTCTCACGAACGGTGGCTTCATGCTCGACATTCTTTTTATCGGCCTCAGTCTCGGCTCTATCCTTCTTCTGGTGGCGCTCGGTCTCGCCATAACCTACGGCGCCATGGGCGTCATCAACATGGCCCATGGCGAGATGGTCATGATCGGCGCCTATGTCGCCGTCCTCTCCGGCATATGGCTCAAGACAAGCCTGCTGCTCGCGATACCGCTGGCGTTCATCGTGACCGCGTTGCTCGGCGTGATGATCGAACGGCTGGTCGTGCGGCGACTTTATGGTCGTTTGCTGGATACGCTTCTCGCTACCTGGGGCATCGCCATCCTTCTGCAGCAGGCCGTGAGGCTCGAATTCGGCCTGTCCTTTTTCGGCATTCATATCGAAGGCCTTGGAGCCGGCCTGCAAAACGTCGGCGTGCCTTCGTATCTGCAGGGTACCTTCAGCCTGGCGGGCGTGGAGATCAATGCTTACCGCGCTTTCATCATCGCGGTTACCGCCGCGCTGACGCTGGTGACGTGGTTCATTCTCTATCGGACGACGGCAGGCATGCAGGTTCGCGCGATCATCCGCAATCCGAAAATGGCCGCAGCCTGCGGTATCGACGTGAAACGCGTCAACGCCATGACTTTCGCCTTTGGGTCCGGTCTTGCGGGCGTCGCCGGCGTCATGATGTCCGGTTTTAAGACCGTTTTCCCGGACATGGGCACGACGATGGTCGTTGACGGCTTCATGGTCGTGGTCACGGGCGGCGTCGGCAGCCTGTTCGGCACCATCCTGTCTTCGGGGTTATTGGGGGAGGTCAATGCGCTGGTGGCCATCGGCACGAACGACATTCTGGCGCGCGCGGTTGTTTTCGGCGTCGTCATCCTCGTCATTCTCGTCAAGCCCAGCGGGCTGTTTTCGTTCAAGGGGCGCTGACATGAGTATCCAACGAAAATTCCAGATCGCCGCCTACGTCATTTTCATAGCATTACTTTTTGCGGCGCCCGTTTTCGGCGACGAATTCTGGCTGAACCGTATTTCAAAATATCTTGTCTACGGCATGCTGGGCGTCGCCATCGCGCTGACATGGGGATATGCCGGCATTCTCAACCTTGGCCAGGGACTGTTTTTCGGTCTCGGCGCCTACATGCTCGCCATGTCTCTTAAACTGTCGAGCCTGACCAGTCTGCAACAGGGCTCCGACAAGCCCGTTCCTGATTTCATGCTCTGGAACGCCGAACCCGGTGCACCCACGGAACTGTGCTGTATCAACAAAGGCTCTTTCCTCTGGCTTCCGTTTCAAAGCCAGTCTGTCGGTCTCATACTCGGCCTCGTGCTTCCCGTGGTGATCGCCGGCGCGCTCGGCATGCTGGTTTTCCGCAAGCGTATTTCCGGCGTATTCGTCTCGATCATCACTCTGGCGCTTGTTCTGCTCGTACGTCTCGTCGTGGTCGATGCTCAACCGGTGACAAACGGTTTTAACGGCCTGACAGATCTTGGCTGGCTGACGATCGGCGGCATAGAGTTCGATCCCTACAGCAGGGCGACCTATTATCTGTGCGCCGTATGCCTGTCGCTGTCACTCATCGCCGCCCGTCTTGTCGTGGAAACCCGCGCGGGCATGATCCTGCAAGCGATCCGTGACGATCATGTTCGCGCCCGATATCTCGGTTTCGACGTCTCGCTCTACCAGGTGTTCTTCTTCGCTCTTTCGGCAGGCATCGCCGGCGTTGCCGGCATGCTCTACGTCGTCGTCGCCGAGTTCGCCTCTCCGACCTTCATGGATTTGTCTTTCTCGGTGACGATGGTCGTCTGGGCGGCCGTCGGCGGTCGTTCCTCCCTGCTCGGCGCCTGCATCGGCGCGATCCTGATCAACATGATCGAAGCTCAGGTCAGCGAGACCGAAGCGCTTGTCGAAGCATGGAAAGCGATCATCGGTCTCATCTTTGTGCTGGTCGTCCTGTTCATGCCGCGTGGTCTCGGCGGCGTCGCGCATGATGTGCTGCGACAGCTTATCCGCAGGCTCAAACCGGGTGCGGCGTCTTCATCATTGCAACAACAGAGCGAGGCATCGTGATATGAGTGCAATCGCATTGACCCTCGACGGTCTCGGTGTCGATTTCGGCGGGTTCAGAGCTGTAAACAATGTCAGCATCACCGTCTGCGATGGTGAGTTGCGTGTGTTGCTTGGCGCGAACGGCGCCGGCAAGACGACCCTGATGGATCTGGTCAGCGGCAAGACGCGCAGTACGCAGGGCAAGGTCTTCGTCTACGACACCGACATCACAAATTGGCCCGAACATAAGATCGCACGCGCCGGAATCGGCAGAAAATTCCAGATTCCGAGCATTTTTCGCGATCTCACCGTGCGGCAGAATCTGGAGGTAGCCAACTGCCGCAATCCATCGGTGCTTGCAAATCTCCGTTTCGGATTTTCGCGGGCGGAAGCGAGGCGCGTCGATGACGTGCTTGCTCTCACAGCGCTTGAAACGGAACAGCAGACGACAGCCGCCTATCTCAGTCATGGCCAGACGCAATGGCTGGAACTGGGCATGCTCATCGTGCAGGACCCCAAGGTTGTTTTGCTGGATGAACCAACAGCGGGAATGACCCAGGCCGAAACCCACAAGACGGCGCAGATCATCAACAATCTCAAGGGCCGACATACGATCCTCGTCGTCGAACACGATATGGGGTTCGTGCGTGAAATCGCCGAGCGCATCACCGTCCTTCATCTGGGAGAGGTTCTGGCCGAAGGAAGCGTCGGGGATATAGAGCGCAATCAGAAAGTCCGTGAAGCCTATCTCGGCTCGAAAGGAATATCCTGATGCTGACATTGAAAGACGTGCACAGCTATTACGGCCGCAGCCACATCTTGCACGGCATCACCCTCGATGTACCGGCCGGCAAGGTGACGAGCATCCTCGGCCGCAACGGCACCGGCAAGACGACCCTTTTGAAAACCCTGATGGCGCTGACCGACCGGGTGACGGGTGAAATGCATCTGCAGGGAAAAGATATCGCCGCCGCCCCGACGCATATGAGAGCACGGGCGGGGATCGCCTATGTCCCCCAGGGCAGGGAGATCATTCCCGATTTTACCATCCGCGAAAACATCCTGATGGGCGCTTTTGCGCGTGCCGATCGCAAACGCGAAATTCCAGCGCTGGTGCCCGAACTTTTTCCGTATCTGATGGCCAATCTCGATCGACCGGGTGGCGTGCTTTCGGGCGGCCAGCAACAGCAACTCGCCATCGCACGTGCGCTGGCCGCAGATCCGAAAGTGCTGCTTCTCGATGAGCCAAACGAAGGTATTCAGCCCTCCATCGTCGAGGAGATCGAAAAGATCATTATACGGCTCAATCGCGAGATCGGCATGACGATCATTCTCGTTGAGCAAAACGTCGCATTTGCGCGGCACGCATCTCACCAGTTCGCCATGCTGGAGAAGGGAACCGTGGTCGCGGCGGGCGCCATCGACACGCTCTCCGATGCACTTGTTCATCGGCATATGGCTGTCTGAAACGGACTGAAATCCTTGGTAAAGAAAATGGGGACCATCATGACATCGACACAGAGCTACACCGCTGCCGCCATCCAGTTCGAGCCGACCATGTTCGAAAAGGCGCGCAATATCGCGCGGCTGGCCGCCCTTTGCGAAGAAGCGGCAAAAGCAGGTGCGCGCCTGATCGTCACGCCGGAAATGGGCACGACAGGTTATTGCTGGTTTGACAGGGCCGAAGTAAAGCCTTTCGTGGAAGCCATTCCTGGACCGACAACCGATGTTTTTCAGGCCATTGCCAGCAGACACCGCTGCTATATCGTCATCGGCATGCCGGAAGTCGAACCGGCGAGCGATCTCTATTACAACACCGCCGTTCTGATCGGTCCCGATGGCGTTATCGGTCGGCATCGCAAGTCGCATCCCTATATCGCCGAGCCCAAATGGGCCGCCAATGGCGATATCGTCCATGAGGTCTTCGAAACGGAGATCGGCCGGATTTCGATGCTGGTCTGCATGGATTTGCACTTCTTCGAGACGGCACGGCTGGAGGCTCTGGCCGGTGCGGACATCATCTGCCACATATCCAACTGGCTGCAGGAACGCGCGCCGGCGCCCTACTGGATCAACCGTGCCTTTGAAAACGCCTGCTATCTCATCGAAAGCAACCGGTGGGGGCTGGAGAGAACCGTGCAGTTTTCCGGGGGAAGCTGCCTGATCGAGCCCGACGGAACGGTTGCCGCATCCATCGATACAGGCGACGGGATCGCCTATGGCGAGGTCGATCTTGCCCGCGCACGCCGCCGCGAAGTCTTGAGCGAACCGGTCTTCAAATCGCGCCGGCCCGAGCTTTACATGAACATGATGACCAATAGCTTCACCTGGAATCCGGGCGACTACTTCCGCCTCTATGGCTATCAGCCCATCCCGCGCGGGCGCAAATCGCGCGCGGCCGTTGCCCAGTTCGCCCCCTCCTCCGTGATCGCAGACAACATCGCCCGCATCACCGCACTGGCCACAGAAGCAAAGGCGACGACAGCGCCGGACATTCTGGTTTTCCCGGAACTGTCGCTGACCGGGATTGAGGCTCCCCACACCCGGGCGGAACCGCTTTCAGGCCCGACGGTCTCCGCCTTCGTGCGCCTGGCAATGAAGCTCGGCTTCTATCTCGTCGCCGGATTTGCCGAGGCGGACGGAGACAAAGTCTATAACACAGCAGTACTCGCCGGTCCCGAGGGGCTGGTGGGCAGCTATCACAAGACGCATCTCGGCATGGCCGATAGCTGGGCGACGGCCGGCGACGAATGGAAAATATACGATCTTGCCATCGGCCGAGTGGGCCTGGCGATTGGCCACGACGCGCTATATCCGGAAGCCATTCGTTCGCTCTCGCTTATGGGGTGCGATCTGGTGGCCTGCCCTTCAGCAATTGCCGGTACCTTTACCGGCAGCCATGGGGGAACAAAAATCCCGCACAACTATCCCATCCCGAAGGGAGCAGACCCCTTTCATTGGCACGCTCTGCGGGTTCGCGGCGGCGAGAACAACGTCTATTTCGCCTTCGCCAATGTACTTGATGAGCCACGGGGATATCTGGGCAAGAGTGCCGTGTTCGGGCCGGACTCCTTTGCCTTTCCGCGTCAGGAATCGGTGATACTGGACGAGGAAGGGATTGCCGGTGCGACCGTCAACACCACCAATCTCGATACGCCCTATCCAACGAACATCGTCCGGCGAAAAGACCTTGTTGTCATGCGTCAGCCGCATCATTATCAGCCTCTCGTCAAATGGCATCAGTAAAAGGTCGGTAGGATGTCCGCATTCACATTCGCAACCGTCCCGCAGATCATTGCGGGACCGGGCTGTATCGCAAAGCTTTCGGAGCTGAGGAGCATGCTCGGTCCGCGCGTTCTGGTGATTTCGGACGATGGGGTCGTCAAGGCGGGGCTCGTTCAGCCGGCGCTTGCCAGTCTTACAGAAGCCGGCGCCGAAACATCGATCTTCACCGGCGTTGTCGCTGACCCACCGGAAGCCATTATCCATACGGCTGCGGCACAGGCGGTGACGTTTGGCGCAACCGGTGTGCTGGGCATCGGCGGCGGCTCGTCGCTCGATGTCGCAAAGCTTGTGGCGCTCATTGCCAAAAGCGGCGAAGTGCTCGACACTATCTACGGCGTTGGCAAGGTGACGGGGGAGCGTCTGCCGCTGGCGCTCGTGCCGACAACGGCCGGTACCGGATCGGAAGTCACGCCGATTTCGATCATCACCACGGGCGAACACCAGAAAAAGGGCGTAGTATCACCCGTACTTCTGCCAGACGTGGCGTTTCTCGACGCGAACCTGACCATCGGACTTCCTCCCGCCGTGACCGCGGCGACGGGAATTGACGCAATGGTCCACGCCATCGAGGCTTTCACGTCCGCCAGTGCAAACAACAATCCCGTTTCCCGTGCCCTTGCCAAAGAAGCCCTGAGGCTTCTCGGAGCGAATATCGCGATCGCCGTCGAGGATGGAACCGACCTTGCCGCCAGACAGTCGATGCTGCTGGGTGCAATGTTGGCGGGGCAGGCCTTTGCTAATTCGCCTGTCGCCGCTGTTCATGCTCTCGCCTATCCGATCGGAGGCCGCTACGGCGTTCCCCACGGTCTTTCCAACAGTCTGGTACTGCCGCACGTCTTGCGCTTCAACGCGACGGTGTGTGGTGATGCCTACGCGGAACTGGCACCGTGTCTCTTTCCTCACCTTGAGCCTGCCGATCAGAACGGACGGCTCTCCGGTTTCATCAACGGACTAACGATGCTGCCAGTGCGCCTTAATCTTCCCGTAAGGCTGAGGCACGTCGGAATTCCAAAGGAGGGAATTCCTCTGCTCGCCGAAAGTGCGATGGAGCAGACCCGCCTGCTGGTCAACAACCCGCGTACCATGTCGCTATCGGATGCCGCCAGTATCTACGAGGTTGCCTGGTAAGCAGGCCAGTACACACGTCACATGAGTTATAGCCATCCTTTCTATAACTCTGCTGAGTGCAGCCTCGACCGCCTTGCAGATCGTCACGACGTGCTCGATGAACGCTTTCAATCCATCGCGGATCTTGGCCGCAATCACCACTTTCAGTCCGCCCACACCGCCGGCCCAGAACTGATCGTCCTTCTCGGCCTTGTCACCGCCCTCCTCGCCACCGGCGAGAATGGTCTTGACGTCGGCCACCTGAAGGCGCCCGTTCTCCTCGGCAAAGGCAATGGCCGCCGTGATCTGGTCGGTCGTTGCCGAACTCAGATGGAACAGCGCTGTTGCCCCGACCGAGAGATCGACCAGTTCGTCGCGAACATGGCCGAGGTTGCGGAACACCGCCATATAATTGCGACCGCTGCGCGCGGAGAGGCCGCAGCGCATCTTTACCCATTTGTCGAACCGGCCGTCGGCCAGCAGGTCGGCAGCACGGCTCAAGTGGTCGCCGAGCTCGAAAGTCTGCTCGGTGGTGCGGCGCCCGAGGTCGAAGATATGGGCCGCGCTGCTTTCGAGCAGATCGCGCGTTGTGTGCCCGATCCCCTCTTCTTCATAGTTATAGGAGAGGGCGGCGGTCGCAGTGGCCTTGGTATTTCTGGTGCGCATGGAAGTCTCCGTGTGACGCGCTTACAATGTATCCGACGAACAACGCATCGGATGACTATATGATTGCGCCAATTCATATGTAATGCAAATTAAAATATAATATATCTATAGCATATATTCGATTATAATCTTTATTTCCTTGCGATTTTCAGCGATTATATTTAAATAAAGACGACGTATTAATCAATTAATATTTATATATATACGATAATTCTTAAAAAATTTTACTTCACATTTGACGGATATTATTTCAATGCAAAACCCAGAATCCGAAACCGGATAGCCAACCTCCCACATTTAAGGCCTTCACGAAGTAGTCTTGTCGTCACGGAAACACGCGACGAAGTAAACACGAAGCCAGCGTCTCGCCGTCTGAGAGCGATGCTCGATTTCCACCCGAAGATGGCATTCCGCGCGAACGGCTGGGACATATGACATGCGACTTCGCGGATGAACCAAACGGGAAGATTTCGGTTCGCCGCCTCATATTCCGGAATGGAGATGGGTCTGCAGGCGCAAGCGCGACAGGAAGCCGTCGGCGATTTCCGTCAGCTTGCCCACAGGTCGTTTCAACGTGCCCGCACGTCGAGACAAATTGCGCTCATTTGATTCAAGGTCCGATATTTTTGATTCCAAACGCTGGTCATTTGATTCACGATCGCCGTTTGTCCCTCGCCGACTTATCTCGACCTGTCTCAACGTGTCCGCAATTGATCTCAAATTGCGTTCATTTGATTCAGAACCCCAATAAAACGATTCATAAACCGGGATTTCCGATTCCATGCAAACGGCGTTGCAGCAGTGACAACGGTCTGGCATCGGTAGCCAGAGACCTGACGGGGAAGAGTGTATGCCAGCAAAGTCCGAGGAGATCCGCAACCACAAACAGCGTGAGCGACAGCAGAAGCTGCGTGATGCCGACAGAAAGGCCAAGCGCCCCGGACGAGACGATGTGGCCCGCACAGCGCTGTTCATGGCGATCTCCGCCATGGCAGCCGAGGGAGCAACGGAAACGCTGGGAAAGTTTAAAAAACGGGTGGTCAGGATGCTGGTCAAGCAGGGCTTCGACGAGCATGAATCCCACGCCGTCTTCGATGGGCTTGTTGAGAAGTACCGGGATGGCGATTGGCCGTTCCGGCGCAAGCCCCACCTGCTTTATCCTGACGGTGCCGACGAGGGCGCCTGAGCGGTTTCGTCTACCTGCCTACGTTCCCGGCCTGCTCACCCTGCGCTGCCACTGGAACGCCTAACGGCGTTTGCAATCTCTACGACACCTCCCCCCATTACTCGGTTAAACGCCGTTTATCCTGAATCGAATGTTTCGAGCACCTTCGCGGGGCACGCGGGGGGCCGACACACGATCCACGGTTGACGGACAGGTCACTGCTCAACAAGTGCGTTGCACATGGAAGCGGCCACGATCCTGGAGAAGCAGTTCGAGGCGCTGACGCAGAACGACTATCTCGAGAAGCTGCGCGCCGGCGAGCTGGACACGGAGCAGAAACAAAAAAAGCTCCTCGACGCTTACGCGGAGGGGCTTTCTATGAAACGACTTGAATGGCAAAATATTCAAGTCTCAATAGTTGCGGGAGGCGCGCAGCCACCTGTACCGACATTCGATCGAAGTAGCTGTCTGACAAAGCAATCAATCAATGATTGTGGGGGCAGGATTTAATCATTACTTGCGATCACGGCGGCCATCCATTGGTATGCTCGAAGCTCTTCTTTCCGCTGACCGTAGCGAATATTTCGGACCGCGCGTGATTTTGACGCAAACTTTTGTTGTCACCGTTCGCGCTCTTTCAGCCGGCGAATGATGAAATGCGGCGTCTCCGGTAGTCTTTCAATTTGCCATCCTTTCGGAAACAAATCTCGAAGGAAAACCAGCGAGCTGGCACTTCCTTCGCTTCGAGAGCATTTAAAACAGTCTGTTATCAAACTGACGGAGAGACAAGTTCACGCTTGACGATGTTCATCCTAAAAGTTTTAACGCAATAGCACGGGTACGAAAGCCTCTGAATTCCCAATGCACCGCTTAATTGTAAAAAGGGACGTTTGCGGAGAAATCACTACCCTTGAAACAACAGAACGAGATGAGAGCTTCAATGATCGCGGACGTTAGAGCCGCTCCGAAGGCTAGGCGAAGCCAGGCAGAACGTTCCGACGAAACCCGGAAGAAGCTCTGTCAAGCAGCGCTCGATGCCATGAATGAAGTCGGCTATGGTCGCTTTTCAACGGAAGACGTCGCGTTGAGGGCTAAGGTGTCACGCGGGGCGCTGACCCACCAGTTTCCCAGTCGCAATGCCCTGATCATCGCTGCGTTTCAATATCTTATCTCGTCGTGGGAAGACGACTGGCATTCCATCGTTGAAGAGAGGCGCAAACTAAGTCCCGACGAAGTCACGGAATTCCTGTGGCAAAAACTGTTCCAAGCCGACAATTACGTTGCCTCGTTGGAAATCATGCTGGCATCACGCAACGATGACGAACTGGGCATCGGGATCCGTGAAATCATGGTCCGCTGGGCGGCGAGCAGGGATAAGGCAATCGCAACGCTTCTGGGCGTATCGCTAGACCGGCCTGAAACCGACGAGTTCATCCAACTTAGCCTATGTGTGCTGCGCGGCATCGCACTTCACAGCAGTTTCAGCTCCAACTCCAACCACGACCTGCAGCGCAAGCTGCTGGATCGGTGGAAGTCCATGCTGATTGCGACAAACAGCCAGTGAGCTTTAGTGGCCGTATTGGAAGGGAGCACCGCGATCAGCGAATAACCGTTCTCCGAGACCAGATAATCGAGCTTCGATAAACCCGCTCAATGGCCTCAACACAAAGCGCCACTCGAAAAAGTGAGCCCCTGCCATGAGACGAAATTCGGGCCGCCGAAGGCGCATCTGCGTCTTTAGTCATCACCCGCCCGCAATGTCGACATAAAAAATACAAAGACGCCAAGCACTTGCGATGTTTATTGATCGCAACCCGATATGCTCACTAATTAGGCATAAGGAATGTTGCATCGCAAAAATGCAGACACAAGCATTTTCCCTATTTACAAACAGACGCGTCCGTTTTTATCATTCGCGGAACACAATGGGGAATTTCATGAACAGCTACATTTTCTTCGGTGGCAAAGTCCTTGATGTCGACAAAGGCACGTTGCTGGACGGCGTCGAAATACTCGTCGAGGGAGACCGGATCGCCCGTGTTTCGACGGAAGTGATCGACGCCCCCGACGCCGAGCGTATCGACCTCCAAGGTCGCACCCTGATGCCCGGCCTTATCGATGCGCATGTCCATGTCATCGCCACGCTGGTCGATCTTGCCAGGAACGCCGAACTGCCTTCGTCCCTGATAGCCCTGCGCTCACGCGAGATCATGCATGACATGCTGATGCGCGGCTTCACCACCGTCCGCGACTTGGCCGGCGCCGATCTCGGCCTCAAGATGGCCGTCGAAGAGGGGCTCATCGACGGGCCGCGACTGATCATCTGCGGAAAGGCGCTGAGCCAGACGGTCGGCCATTGCGACTATCGCAGCCGCCATGACAAGCGCGAATTGCACGCCGCCTCCCTCGGCGCTCTCGGCCGGATCGCCGACGGCGTGGACGAGGTGCGCCGCGCCACCCGCGAAGAGATCAAGGGCGGCGCAGACTTCATCAAGATCATGGCCAATGGCGGCGTGTCCTCGCCCAACGACCCGATCCACGTCCTGCAATATTCCCGGGAAGAAATCCTTGCGATCGTGGAGGAGGCGGAAAACTACGGCATGTATGTGGCTGCCCACACCTATTCCGACGCCTCGATCCGGCGCGCGGTGGAATGTGGCGTCAAGTCACTCGAACATTGCAACCTGATCACCGCCGAAACCGCGAAACTGGCGGCCGAAGCCGGCGCGATCGCTTGCCCGACGCTCGTCGCCTATGAAGGGCTTGCGCTCGAAGGAGCCGCTTTCGGTCTCGGCGCGGACTCGCAGGCCAAGATCGACACGGTGCGAGTCGCAGGCCTGGAGTCCCTTCGCATCATGCACGAGGCCGGCCTGCCGATGGGCTTCGGCTCCGACCTCCTCGGCCAGTTGCACAAGTACCAGTCGATGGAGTTCTCAATACGCGGCAAGGTTCTTCCAGCGCGTGACATTCTCTATTCGGCAAGCCGCGTTTCCGCAAAACTCTGCATGATGGAAAACCAGATCGGCGTCATCGCAGAAGGCGCCTATGCCGACTTCATCGTCGTCAACGGCGATCCGCTTCAGGATATCGAACTTTTGGCACAGCCCGACGAAAACCTTTCGGCAATCGTTCGCGGCGGCCAGTTCTACAAGAACACTCTCGGTGGCTGACCCGGATGATCAAGGGAAACACCATTCCTGAAAAAACGGGCCGCTGGCTGATCGGCAGCATCAATCTGGTTGCTCTTGGATTGATGCTGCTACCGTTGATCCTGGTGTGTTGGCTGTCAGTGATTTCAAACGAAATCCTCTCGCTTCCGGTGGAGGGCTATTCGCTTCATTGGTATCAGGAGGCGTTTCACCAGCCGCAGTTCCTCGACGGCTTTGTCCTCAGCATGCTGGTGGCGGCCTTCGCCGCCGCCGCCGGGCTCGCCGTCTCCATTCCCGCCGCCATCATCATCGTGCGGCGAGCGTTCCGGGGCCGGGCCGCGATCCTGCAACTGCTGATGTCGCCGCTGACCGTTCCAGCCATCGTGATCGGCGCGTCGCTCTATATCACCGTGGTCGAGATCGAGATCGCCACCGGCCTGCCGCTGTCCGGTTCCGTGGCTGTGTTCGTAATGGGCCATATCCTGCTCACCATTCCCTGGTGCATCCGTCTACTGGTCGCATCGCTGGAAGGCGGCAATCTGTCGATCGAAGAAGCCGCCGCGAGCCTCGGTGATACACCGGCCGGGATCATATGGCGGGTGACGCTGCCCCTGATCCGGCCCGGCATCTTCGCGGCCGCCGTATTCTCCTTCGTGGTCAGTTTCGGCAATCTCGAAGTGTCGATTTTCCTCACCAGTCCCGGTCAGGTCACGCTTCCCGTGGCGATGATGCAGTATCTCGAATGGAAAATCGACCCGACGATTGCAGCCGTCTCGGTACTGCAGGTGGCGTTCGTCGCGGTCGCACTGATCATATCAAATCGTTTCGTCAATATTTCCAGGATTGTGTGATGGCCAACGTCAATATTACCGGCTTGGGGAAGAACTACGGCACGTTCCGCGCCGTCTCCGATGTTTCGCTTAAGATCGACGAGGGTGAGTTCCTGATCTTTCTCGGTCCCTCCGGCTGCGGCAAGACGACGACCCTGCGCATGATGGCCGGTTTCATCGAGCCTGACGCCGGCCGCATCGAGATCGGTGCGCGAGACGTGACGCATGAGCCGCCGCACCGCCGAAATATCGGGCTGGTCTTCCAGAACTACGCGCTCTTTCCCCACCTCTCGATCTTCGAAAACGTCGCCTTCGGCTTGCGCCGCCGAAAGGTGGCGGAAAATGAAATCCGCAAGCGGGTGGGAGACGCGCTCGATCTCGTCAAGCTTTCGCATCTGGCCGCACGTTTCCCGAAGCAGCTTTCGGGCGGGCAGCAACAGCGCGTGGCCATTGCGCGGGCGCTCGCAATACGCCCCGACATCCTGCTTCTCGACGAACCACTGTCGAACCTCGATGCCAAGCTTCGCCTTCAGGTCCGCGAGGAGCTGCGCAGCCTGCAAAAATCCCTCGGCATCACCACCATCATGGTGACGCATGATCAGGAAGAGGCGATGTCGGTGGGCGACAGGCTTGTGCTGATGCAGGCCGGCGTGGTCGAACAGATCGGTTCTGCCAGCGACCTCTATAATGCGCCTGCCAACCGGTTCGTCGCGGATTTTATCGGCCGAACCAACTTCCTGAAGGGAACGGCCGTCGACGGCGGCGACTTCAGAACCGCTGATGGCGTTCTGCTGCAAACCGCTTTCCAGCGAGCCGGAGCAGCCGAAATCCTCGTTCGACCCGAAGCCATTCGCCTGACGCGCGAAGCGACGGCGCAGGGCCCGAACTGCTTTCGCGGGCGTCTCGAGCGATGCGTATTTCTCGGGGGCATGATCGAGGCGGATATCGAACTCGACGGCGGCACGCGGCTCAAGGCCGTGACCTCGCCGCGCGAACTTGCCTTCGAGGGCCTCTCCAGCGAGGCGAACAGCCCGGTCTTCGTGAGCATCGCAGCCAAGGACGTCGTTCCACTCTGAGCTGAAGCCGGCGCGTCGCTGGCCACATCGAGCATCAGATTTCAATCAAAAAAAGGGGAACTCAAAAATGCCGAACATCACTCGCCGCACCTTTGGAATACTGTCTGCCAGTGCCCTTATGTCGTCCGCACTGCCGAGCTTTGCGCAAGCTCGCGGTCGCGTCGTCGTCGGGACCTGGGGCGGGGACTACCAGAACCTTCAGCAGGCAAACATCGTCGATACCGTTCTCAAGGACAGCGGCCTGCAAGTCGTATTTGACCCGGCAGCCGAGACCGTTCGCAAGTCCAAAATTCTTGCCGAACGCCGCCTGCCGCGCGGGACGATGGACGTCGCCTGCATGACACGGCAAGGCACCTATGAAATGTATGTCAACGGCGCTCTCGAGGAGCTCGATGAAAGCAAGGTGCCAAATCTCGCCAAGGTCCATCCGTTTCTGCGCACCAATTATTCCGTCCCGCACATGTATACGGGTCGCGTCATTCTCTACAATCCAAAGGAAGTGAACCCGGCACCGACCTCTTATGCCGATCTCTGGGACAAGAGATATGCTGGCCGCGTCGGCGTCATCGACATCCAGTATCAGAACACCATCGAATCCGCGGCCATGATCGCCGGCGGTGGGCCCTCGAATGTCGAGCCCGGCAAGGAAAAGCTACTGGAGCTGAAGAAGCAGGGCGTGAAAATCTATCCCACCAACGAAGCCATGGCGCAGGCCCTGAAAACGGGAGAAGTCGTCATGTGCATCATGTGGAATGCCCGTGGGTTCATGTGGAAGAACGCCGGCATCGACGTCGATGTCGCCATTCCCAGGGAAGGTCTCGCGCTCTACATTTCCGATGTCGGCGTTCCCAAGAACGCCCCGAACAAGGAGGCGGCCTTCGCCTATCTCAACGCCATGCTTGACGAGCGCCCGCAGGCGGCCTTTGCCGCCAAAATGGGCTACGCGCCGCCAAACTCCACGGTCAAGCTCGATCCCGCGCTGGCGGCCGTCATCGGCTACAAGGCTGACCAGCAGTTCGTTCTCCCCGATCTGGACTACATGGCCAAGATCGATGCCGGCCTTCAGAGCTGGTGGGAAAGAGACTTCAAGTCCTGAGAACTAGAGATGATGTGCAGCTACCCGCGTTGCCAGGCGCGGGCGGCTGTCGCCAGTAGTACCCTCGATCCGGAACCGGGTGATGCAGAAGAACAATCTCTCCGCAGCGGGAATGCTCATGCCCGCGACAGCCATCGTGCTGCTCTTCATGGCGCTGCCATTGCTGTATCTTTTGCGCTACAGCATGAACAGCTATGTGCCGGGCCAGTTTATGGTGAGCGATTTCACACTGGCGAACTTCGCCGCCTTCTTTGCGGACAGCTATTATCTTAATGGAATGCGCACGACGATTTTCATGTCATTCGGCGTGACTATCGTTTGTCTCGTTCTGGGCCTGCCGCTGGCCAACTGGATTTCGCGCAAGCAAGGCAGCATGAAGACCGTACTGCTGATGATGATCATCCTGCCGCTGTTCATCTCGAACGCGGTTCGGGCCGCCGGCTGGATGGTGGCCTTCGGCCAAAGCGGCGTGCTTAATTACGCCCTGCTTTCGCTCGGCGTTATTTCGACACCTCTCGAGATCATGTACACGCCATTGGCCGTTTTCGTCGGCATCGTTGCGGTCAACCTTCCTTATGTCGTGCTGACACTGCAAAGCGTTCTGGAAGGGCTGGACGAAAACGTCGAATATGCGGCGGCCAGCCTCGGCGCCAACCCGCTGGAAAACTTTCTTCTGGTTAAGCTTCCCCAGATCGTGCCCGGCCTCCTCGCGGCTTTCGTCCTGTCCTTCATTCTGACCATGAATGCCTATGCGACACCTGTTCTGCTTGGTGGCCCGTCTTTTCGCATGATGGCGCCGATGATCGTCGGCGAAATTCTCAACAAGGCAAACTGGCCCTTTGGTGCAGCGCTGTCCTTCATCCTCCTCTCCGTCACGATCTCGATTACGGTCGTTGCGGGATATTACGTAAAACGGAAATACTAACCAGTGCGCGAGGTTCCCGTCCTGCTGTTCCCGTTGTTTTCATAGAGGTTGAAATGCTCGAAATTATCGAAGTAACACGACATTTTGGTGGGGTTCAGGCTCTTGCCGGCGTCGACCTGACAATCAATGAAGGCGGTATCATTGGAATGATCGGGCCTAACGGCGCCGGCAAGACGACCCTTTTCAACTGCATATCCGGCGTCCTACCTGTATCGAGCGGCGAAATCCACTTCAAGGGCGAGCGGATCGACAGGATGCGGCCCGACCAGATATCCAGCAAGGGTCTCGTCCGCACCTTCCAGATCGCCCGCGGTTTTCCACGACTGACCGTGCTCGAGAGCCTCCTGTTATACGGAACGGACCAACCGGGTGAAGGTCTGATGCAGGCGCTGACGCGTAGCAGGACGAGCATCCGCCGGGAGAAGGAGCTACTCGACAAGGCGCTGAAGATCGCCGAGCGCCTCAAGCTGTCGCACGTCATCGACAACAAGGCATCCGACCTTTCCGGCGGCCAGAAGAAGCTGCTCGAAATCGGCCGCGCCCTGATGCGTGATCCCAGCATGCTTCTGCTCGACGAGCCAATGGCGGGCGTCAATCCCTCGCTGGTCAGGGAGATTGGCGAGCGCCTCGTCAGCATCGCGAAAGAAGGCGTGACCATCGTGCTAATCGAACACCAGATGGACCTGATTTCGCGGCTTTGTGACCACGTCGTCGTCATGGCCGACGGCAGGAAGATGATTGAGGGCACCTTCGATTTCGTGGCCGGCAATAAGGAAGTCCAGAACGCCTACATGGGAAGCCGCAGATGAGTGTCTTGACCGTCGAAAATGTCATAGCCGGCTATTCCGCAGGCGACCAGATTCTCAAGGGCATCAACTTCAATGTGTCATCACGAGAAATCGTCTGCATCGTCGGCCCGAACGGCGCGGGAAAGTCGACCCTTCTCAAAACCATCGCAGGTTTACTGCGCCCTTCGGAAGGCCGCATCGTCTATGACGATGCACCGATCAGCGGCCTCAAGCCCCACGACGTCTCCGGCCACGGCATCGCCTTTGTACCGCAGGAGCATAATGTCTTCGGCAATATGACGGTCTATGAGAACCTGGAGATGGGAGGCTACATCGCGCCAAAGCATTTCCGCTCCCGCGCCACTGAGGTCATGGCGCACTTTCCGGTTCTCGCAAAGAAGAAGGGCCAACTAGCACGAACGCTCTCCGGCGGCCAGCGGCAACTGCTCGCCGTCGGCATGGCGCTGATGGTCGACCCGAGCCTCATCCTGCTCGACGAGCCGACAGCCGGTCTTTCTCCGGCCGCGGCCGACGAGCTTTTCCAGGAAATCCGCAAGCTTCGAGATTCCGGCAAGGCCATCGCGCTGGTGGAACAGAACGCCCGCGAGGCCATGGAAATATCCGACCGCACCTACATCCTCGTCGATGGAAAGAACAGCATCGAGGGGCCATCCCAAGACCTGCTTGCGAACGAGGACATCAACCGGATGTTCCTCGGGGGTTGATCCAACACTTCTGCCAACTGAACAAAAAGGGGAATGCCATGAACAGAAGAGAATTCCTTTCCGCATCATCCGCCATCGTTGCTGGCAGCCTGTTTGCGCCCGCAATCCTACGTGCCGAAACGGCTATCAAGCTCGGTGTGCTGACACCGCTCACCGGTGCCGGCGCCCAGGACGGTCCGCGCATGCTGAAAGCCATGCAGGCGGTGGTTGACGAGGTCAATAAGGCCGGCGGCGTGCTGAACCGCTCCGTCGAGCTTATTGTCGAGGACGACCAGACCAACCCCGAAGCGGCGGTACGCGCCGCCCAGAAACTGGTTGGCGTCGATCGCGTTCCCGTCGTTATGGGCACCTGGGCGTCGGCCGTCACCTCGGCCGTGGCGCCGGTCTGCTGGGAGAGCAAGACATGCCTGATGACCGTCTCTGGCGCCGACTCGATCACGCAACTTCCCCACCAGGGTTACATCTTCCGTACCCAGCCGAACACGGCGCTTCAAGCCACGAAGCATGCCGAATACATCCTCTCGACCGGTGCGAAGAATGTATTCTACGCAGCCGTGCAGACGCCGTTCGCCGCGACGATGCGGGACCAGATTGCCTCCGTCCTGGCATCGAACGGCGCCCAACTCGTCGGCGGACTGGTATACGAGCCGTCGAAGTCAAGCTATCGCTCGGAAATCGACAGCGCCATCGCCGCCAAGCCGGACTTCATCTATCTCAACAGCTATGGGCCAGACCTGACGGTTCTGCTGAAGGATCTCTACCGCGCCGGCTATGAAGGCGGCCGCTTCACGCAGTCCTATGCCTACACCACCAAGGTGGCCGAGAGCATTCCCGCCGAAGTGACCGATGGTCTCGTGACCGCCCAGCCGTCAAGCGACATCGGCAGCGAAGCCTATGCGCTGGCGCAGAAGCGTCTCGAAAACCCTTCGGCGGATTCCTACGAGGCGCAGGCGACGGACTGGATCAGTCTCGCCCTCCTCGCCATCCAGAAGGCCGGCAAGCCCGAAGGCCCGGACATCCGCGATTCCGTCCGGTCGATCTCGCAAGGCAACGGCGCCAAGACCTATTCGGCAGTCGATGGTCTGAAGCTTCTACGCGATGGCAAGGACGTCAATTATGACGGCGCGAGCGGCAGTTGCGACTTCAACGGAAAGGGCGACATCATCGATTGCCGCTTCCGTTACAGCGAAGCCAAGGACGGTAAGATCCAACTGATCAAGATCGTCTGACCGAGGGCAAGAGATGAATGTTCTCCAACTCATCGCAAACGGAATCATGGCGGGAAGTGTTCTCGCCATACCGGCCATCGGATTAACGGCCATGTATTCCGTTCTTCGTTTTCCCAATTTCGCAATCGCGTCCCACGCAACCGTGGGCGCCTTCGCGGGTTGGGTGGCTAATGTCGAGTTCGGCCTGTCGGTCATACCCTCGATGATGATCGCGCTTCTGGTCAGCGGGCTCGTGGGCCTGCTGACGGACGAGTTCATCCTCAAGCCGTTCCGGGCCGCAGGCGTCATCACCACCGCCATCGGCTCGCTGGCGCTAACGATCGGGCTGGAGAACCTCGTCCGTCTGTTCTACGGCAGCGATCTTCGCGGCTATGACCTGCCTCTCGCACGCGACATTACCCTGCTCGGCATCCATCTCGGGCCACAACAGCTCAAGAACCTGGCCGTGTCGGTTGTCACGATGGCGCTCGTCTTCGGCTTCCTGTCCTTCACTCGCATGGGAAAGGCGATGCGCGCGGTTGCCGACAACGCCCGGTTGGCCGACATCAAGGGGATCGATTCACGTGTGGTGGCGCGCATCGCATCCTTCATGGGCATGGGGCTGGCAGGCCTGGGCGGCATGCTGCTCGGCCTCGATTCCTCCATCGATCCCATGACGGGTTCGCGCGCCATGCTGCCGATCTTTGCCGCAGCGGTGGTCGGCGGGCTGGGCAGCATTCCCGGCGCCGTCGCCGGCGCCCTTTTCGTCGGCGTCGCCGAGGAACTGTCGCTGCTCATGCTGCCGGCCAGCTACAAGTCGGCAATCGCCTTTGTCGCGATCATCCTGATCCTGACGCTCCGCCCGCAAGGGCTTCTCGGTCGCGAGGCTCACTAGTCATGGAAATCTACATTATCAGCATCTCCGTCGTGGCCGGCATCTATGCCGTCATGGCGCTCGGCCTGAATGTCATGTGGGGCATGGCGGGGCTCGTAAATCTCGGCCTCGTTGGCTCGGCAGCCGTTGGCGCCTATACCAGCGCCATCCTGACCAAGACGCTCGGCCTGCCAATTCCGGCCGGCATCCTCTGCGGCACGATCGCAGCCGCCTTGGTCGGCGCCGGCCTTTCCATGGTCACCCGCCGGCTGAAGGATCACTATCTTGCCATCGTGACCCTCGGCTTTGCCGAAACCATCCGCATCATCGCTTCCAACGAGATATGGCTGACCAACGGCACTGACGGAATTTCAGGCATCGCAGGTCCGTTCCGTTCCGATGTCAGCCTCCTGCAATTCAACCTGATCTATCTCGGGATCGTTGTTCTGGTGCTGGTCGCCCTTTATGTCTGCTGCCAGCGCATTCTCTATTCACCATTCGGCCGCGTGCTGCGCGCCGTCCGCGACGACGACGTGGTCGTCAGCGTCGCCGGCAAGAATGCGCAGGTCTTCAAGGTGCAGGCATTCGCCATTGGCAGTGGCATTGTCGGCTTGGCCGGCGGTCTTTACGCCCACTACACCTCGTTCATCTCACCGGATCTTTTCGTGCCGCTGCTGACACTTTACGTGAAGCTCTCGCTCCTCGTCGGCGGCGTCGGCAACAATCGCGGCGCGGTGGTGGGCGCCGCGCTCATCATCCTGATCCTCGAAGGCACGCGCTTCGTCATTCCCTTCATACCCTATATCACGCCACCGCAGGGCGCAGCGATGCGTGAACTGTTCCTCAGCGCGACGCTTCTCATCGTCCTGCGATTCAGGGTCACCGGCCTCATCCCGGAAGCGCAGGATCACCCCGTCATACCACGTTCCGCAGTCAAGGCTGACGGTACTCCAAGCACAGTATCCTAAAAGGAATATATCGCCATGAAAACCAAGACGCCGATCCTCGACGACCTCGCACGCCTGGTCTCGGTCACCACGTCTCGCAACGATATTACGGAAAGCGCGCAGGTTCTGGATGAGATCATCCAGGAACGATACGGCCGCAAGCTCTTTACACTGTTGCGCGTTGTCGAAGGCGGTAGCGCCGTTGAGCGCCTTCACTCAAGCGACAATGTCGCCTACCCGCCGCTGGGCCGCAAGAAGCGGGAGGATACCGTCTGGGGACGGGTTGTGTACGGTGAGGGCAATGTCCTGATTTCGAAGAATGCCGAAGATATCCGAGTGAACTTTCCCGACTACGATGCCATCTTCGGCCTCGGCATCAACAGCATGATCAATATTCCCGTCGTCTGGGATGGCAAGGTCATCGGCTCGGCTAATCTGTCGCACCAAGACGTGGGTTATTTCGAGAAAAAGGACGGCGACCACCTGCGCATGCTTGTCGGGATCGTCGCACCCGTCGTCGCCGGCACACTCTATTGAACGGGACGCCGCCGGCTTACATCGACCCAATTCATTCGCAAGAACGACGATGAATACCGAGCGATTGGCGGTGGATGTTCAAACAGGCGGCGACCGTCCCGGATCGTCACGAACGGCCTGTCGCGCTTTTCCGGCAGGGACCCGTCGTCTGCTGATCCTGCCATTCCCCCATCACTCCAGGAGAACTGACCCGCAATGGCTACCCTGTTCACCAACTCCCGCATATTCGATGGCGTGCAGACCGCGCTGATCGGCGGTCTGCAAGTTCTCGAGGTCGATGGCGTCATTCGTGACGTCTCGCCTTCACCGGCCATACCGGAAGGAGCGCTGATCATCGATTGCGGCGGCAAGACGCTGACGCCGGGCCTTATCGATGCGCATGTCCATGTCATTGCCAACAGCGTCGACCTGAGTGCAGGCAAATTTTGGCCTTCCTTCGTCTTCACGCAAGCCCGCTACATCATGGAGGGCATGCTGCAGCGTGGTTTCACGACCGTTCGCGACGGCGGCGGCGCGGATGCAGGCCTCGTCCAAGCTGTCGAGCAAGGGCTCATCGCCGGACCGAGGCTTGTCATTTCCGGCCTCGCCTTGAGCCAGACCGGCGGCCACGGCGACATGCGATCCGTCCTGCTCGGGCCGGGCGAAAAGACCAACAATAACGTCGGCAGTTCGATCGCGCGGATCGCAGACGGCATATCGCAGGTTCGAGAGGCCGCCCGCGATGAACTTCGGAAAGGCGCGCATTTCATCAAGGTTATGGCGTCGGGCGGCGCCGCGTCGGTCACCGACCCCATCGAAAACCTCCAATATTCCGGCGAGGAATTGAAGGCCATTGTCGAGGAGGCCCGCGCTTGGAATACCTATGTCATGGCGCATGCTTATACGCCCCGCGCCATTATGGCTTCGATCAACGCCGGTGTGCGCACGATCGAACACGGCAACCTGATCGACGAGCCGACCGCCGACCGCATGAGCCGCGAAGATGTCTATCTCGTTCCCACCCTCGTCGCCTCCGATATTCTCACGCAGTTCGCCGAAAAATACGGCTTCTCCGTCAACAGCATGCGCAAAATTTCGCAGGTCAGGGATCAAGGTCTGAAGGCCGTCTCGATTGCACGCACAGCGGGCGTGAAGATTGGCTTTGGAACCGACCTGCTTGGTATCGAGCTGCACGATTATCAGGGTGAAGAATTTACGCTGAGAGCAAAGGTGGAAGACACGGTCGATACACTTATCTCCGCCACCAGCGTCAATGCCGAGATGATGATGATGGGCGGCCGGATCGGTGTTATCAAACCCGGCGCGCTTGCAGACATTCTCGTTGTCGATGGCGATCCAACCGTGGATTGCTCTGTCTTCACTCGGCGTGGCGAAAACATTGATGTTATTATGAAAGGCGGCACGCTCTTTAAAAACAGGCTGCGATCAAACGGCATAGCAGCGAAATTTTGAAACCTGTGGTAGACGGTCTTCTAGCGAGTCTCTCACTTGAGAGATGCACCTGCCGCTGATCGATCTGCGCGGAGCGTGTTGTGCAGTCAGCAGGCCGATCACTTTCCTGTCTGCCTTGCTCTCGATCACGGCCAATGCGTCAGCCTCGGAGCCAGATCATTACCAGCAGTCACCGCATCAAGTGCGTTGCACATCAGCCACAGTCTTCATAACTCTATGCCTAACAATGACTTACCGCCGTTTGGGTCGCTGATGGCGCTTCCCCGCAGATCAATGATTCCAGCCGTGCCATTTCGGGAATTCCGGTAATTTTCGGCAAACTGGCATCGACAGTCAGGCAGATAAGGACACTTGAGAAGTGCTGGGCTTTGTGCGCTATTGGCGCCGACAAGTGTTCAACAGGCCAGCCCGCAACGGAAAGGAGGCGCCCATGGTTCAGGTTTTCCATGTCGACGGCGCCACGATCCAGCCGTCCCGGGACATCGAGTGCAAGGACGATTCCGGTCTCGGAATCTGCACCGGCCGCATGCGCGAGGAAGTTCTCCGCGTGGATCGCCGTCGCAAGCGACGACGATCCACGACTATAAGGAGATTCCATGTCGAATATTATCCAGCATCCGTCTGCCATCGTTGCGGTTAAAACCCATCACCTCCACGATGTCGACAACGACACCAAATGCCGGCTGCATTCCGGCACAGTAGCCATGGCCTCCATCACGGGTGAGCCGATGTCCCGCGTCCGGGATGCCGTGCGCCTCAACCGTCATGGCGCTGGCTGGGTAGACCGTCGTCGCGCTCCCGCGATCACGAAGACGCACGACGACGAGATCGAGAGCACCTTGCGATTGCTGGGCTATGCAGGCGAATGGCACGGCATCAAAGGTCGTCCGACCCTTGCGGCATACCTCAAAGCCCGCACGGGCATCCAGCAAAGCCACCCTTGCGTCGTGTTTATGAACAACCACCGCGTCGCGATCAGTGGCGAGCTGTTTTGCGACGTGACCAATAACGGCCTGATGGTCGATATCGACCGGGCACCCTGGCGGCGCAAACAGGTGCACCGTGTGTTCGTCCTCACCCACCGCATCCCCGCGACGCATATCCCGTCGAAGACCCCGTCCCGCGTCCAGCCGGCGCACCTGACGGCCGAACAGAAGCAACGGATCAAGGAACTGGACCGACTGTTTCGCGAAGCCGTCAAGGCGGAGACGGGCGCGACGCGGATCAAGGTGACAGCCACCGAAGTCTTCATTATCCGCCCCGTCGACTCCGGCTGGACGTGGTGCGGCGCGCGCGATGGCGTCGTCGACAGCCTTCTCAAGCTTCAGCAGCATGGCTGGATTGGCGGCAACACCGATGCGGCCGCGGCCTACCGCGCCACGATGGGTTACTGACCAGCGCCCAGGAGCGGCTCCTTATTGCGGCAATTATTGCCGCCGGCACCCCATACATGACGGCCATGATGACCCGGCATGGTGTCGGGGCTCTCAAGCACCCCGCCGCCGGTTACCATGTCCCTAATTTCATTTCGATACGAGAGACCCGATGACCAAGACTGTATTGTTCTACGCCCGCTACTCCACCGACCGCCAGAACGAAGTGTCGATCGAGACCCAGATCGAACTCGGCAAGACGTTTGTCGCCGACAGGGGCTGGAAGCTGGTCGAGACCTATGCCGACTCCGCAATCAGCGGAACCTCGTTTGCTTCTCGCCCCGGCATTCAGCAACTGCTGGCACATGTGAAGCGAGAACGCATCGATATCGTCCTCTGTGTCACCGTCGATCGACTCTCCCGCGATGTCGAGCACAGTTCAAAAATCCTCAAGGAACTCAGCTACCACGACACTGCGATCTGGACGGTCCAGGCCGGGCAGGAGATCAGTCATATGGAGCTGCATATGCGCTCCACGCTCAGCCATGAACTGGTCGAGCAGATCCGCTTCCGCACCCGGGAAGGCATGAAGACGGCGGCGCGCAAGGGCATCGCAACCACCCGCCTTTCTTATGGCTACCGCCTCGGCCAGCAGCGCGATGCCAACGGCGACCGGATCAAGGGCCTGCGCGAGATCGAACCTGCCCAGGCCGAGATCGTGCGCTGGATCTTCGAACAATATGCGAATGGGGTCAGCCCGGCAGCAATCGCCCAGAGCCTCAATGCGCGGCGCGTTCCGGCGCCGCAAGAAGAGTACTGGCGCGATGACACCATCCGCGGTGATGGCAAACGCCAGACCGGCATTCTTCACAACGAGCTCTATGTCGGCCGGATCGTCTGGAACAAGCAGAACTACCGCAAGAACCCCGAGACCGAACGCCGCACCGCGCGCCTCAACGACAAAAGCGAATGGGTCGTGACGGAAGTGCCGTCCATGCGCATCATCAGCGACGAACTCTGGGCGCGCGTAAAAGAACGGCAACTGACGACACTCGAGAACTTTTCCCGGACAACCACCAACCGGCTGAACAGGACACACCGGCCAAGCTACCTGCTGAGCGGTATGCTGGAATGCGCAGAGTGCGGCGGATCCTACGCCATCATGGCCAAGGAACGCTACGGCTGCTCCAACCACAAGAACAAGCTGCCAATCGACGGGCTCGACGGCGCCTGCTGCTCCAACCAGAAGACCATCCTCCGCAAGAACCTCGAGGACCGGGTGCTGTCCTGCCTCCCCGCCGCCTTCTTCGGCATGGGTGTGTTCGACGATGTCGCCGGACAGGCGCGCCAGAACCTTGCAGCCTCGATGAAGAAGGAACCGGACGAGCGCCAGCGCATTTCCGGGGAATTGAAAGCTGCGGAACAGGAACAGCGCCAGATCATCCAGCAGATCAGCGACCGTGCGGCTGAGGGTCGCCCGCGTCTGACTGCCCTTGACGATATGCTCGACACGCTTGAGGAACGCCGTGCTGGCCTCGAGGCGCGGCTGAAGCAGGCGCCGGCGGAGGAAGATTTCGTGGAGAAGATCAGGAAGCTGAAGGCGGAAGTCAGTCCCGAAGCTGTCGAGCTGATCATCAACTCGGCATTCTATTATATGCGTGAGCACGCCGATACCGAGACGAAGCAGCCGTTCATCAACATCGTGCGCCAGTTCATCCAGAAGGTGGTGATCGGCAAACCCCCCGGCCACCAGCCGGCATCACTCGAAGTCCACGGCCGCATCGCCTCCATCCTGGCTGCGATGGAAGCCGCAACGATTCTCGAGAAGCAGTTCGAGGCACTGAAGCAGCACGATTATCTGGAGAAGCTTCGCGCCGGCGAACTGGACACTGCGCAGAAACAAAAAAAGCTCCTCGACGCTTACGCGGAGGAGCTTTCTGTTAAACGACTTGAATGGTCAAATATTCAAGTTTCGGTGGTTGCGGGGGCAGGATTTGAACCTGCGGCCTTCAGGTTATGAGCCTGACGAGCTACCGGGCTGCTCCACCCCGCGTTGATAGTTTTATTATAG
>NZ_JBNWCL010000020.1:0-96411 GCF_053522445.1 Agrobacterium sp. 22-221-1 | reverse complement strand
AGGCCAACCCCTTGACCAAAGCCTGATCAGAAAACCATACTCAGAGGTGGCTCACTTCTCGGTGGAAAAACCGGCTCAGTTCCGCGTGGAAACCAACACTTAGGGCCGGAATCGGAAATGCACACGCCGGGTTTTTGAACGGCAGCTTTGCGCCATCTCGGCCGTTCCGGAGGATATGGTGAATGCACGGGAGCAGACATCCTGCTCGGATCGTCTCCAAAAAACGAGCCGTGGGGTGGAAAACGGAATCGCGGCTCACAGAGGAAGTTGCTCATCGAGTGAAAAGAATGCCAGAATGATTTCTGGCTTCAAGCGTGTTAACTACCTGGATTTGCAAGTCTCTGTGGGCTCAGGCCCCCGCAACCAAATATCCAAAACTCCCGAAGCTAACGCTCCGGGAGTTTTTTGTTGTCACTAAGCGGGCAAGATTAATGACCGCCGCACGCAACATGGCGGGGCTGCTTATATAATAGTCATCCCTGAACTTTACTTATTCGATGCGTTTGATTTGCGGTTCCCCGGAGCGTCTCTTTCTCGAATTCTCAATTATCTCGAACCCAGAATCATTTCGAGCGCTGAATCTTGCGGCATGCCCGCAACGGTTCCGATGGCGCCATCGGCTTTTTTGAAGATGATTGCGGGCGTGCCTCCGAAACCAAGCTCGGTCATGAGATTGGCGTTGCGGTCGAGGCTGGCCGTGGTCTGTTCCTTTACGGACTGCAGGGGGGCGATGCCGCCATCCTTGTGCTTCAGTTCGTTTTCCGTCAATGCCTCCGAAGGAGACCTCGCTTCGAGTATGGCGGCCGCCTTTGCAGGTGAATCCTGTCTGATGACGCCGACCATGATGTGTCGCAACTGAACCTTGCCGCTGTTGATCCATGGACGCGCCGCCTGCCAGAATTTGTTGCAATAGGGGCAATTGGGGTCGGTGAAAGTGTAGACGATCCGGGGTGCATCGGCCTTTCCATCCTGAACCCAGGTTGATTGGGAAAGCCGGTTCCAGCCATCTTCCAGAATCGGCTTCTCGACCATTTTCTTCATTTGCACCGCAGCCATGTCCTGTCCCGTGGCGTCGACCAGGGTGCCGACGACAACGTGTTTATTGTCGGGTGTCAAATAGATCGCGATCGGTTGTGCTCCGGCCTTTGCGGCAAATCCTCTCAGCCCTCCCGGAACATCCATTTCTCCGAGGATTCTAATGCCCTGAAGCTCGATAGAACGAAGAATTTCCGGAAGTCCGTCGTTCGATCCATTCTTCGCCGCATCCTGCGCCACGGAAGGGGAGACAAGCAGCAGGCTCGACAGAAAGGCAGCGACCGGGAAATTTCGTGTAAGATAATTATAGGGCATCGAGGGGTTCCTTATAACGATTCCCACTGGCAACTCCCCTGGCAATCGAGATGAAAGGGAGGGGCGTTGTTCCCGGGGGAGATTTGCGAATTATGACCGGGCCTGTTTAATGGCGGCCTTGAGGCCTTTCTCATCCAGAACACCGGGATAGATTGTCTTGCCGATGACGAAGGACGGCGTGCCGACAAAGTTGAAGGCGAGCGCCTGGCGATAGTTTCGATCGAGCAGCGCGGAGATTTTCCTGTTGTTGCTGTTCACCGCTGCGGCGATGTCTTTCATCGCCAATCCGGCGCCAGTCAGGGCCTTTTCGACATCGTTTTCGGAAATACGCGCTTTTGTTTTCATCAGCGCTTCCATGGCGATTTCATATTTACCGATCTGGGCGGCCCCCAGCACCGCCTGTGCCGCGAAGACAGATGCGCCGCCGAAGATCGGCCAGTCCTTCAAAACAAGCCTGATGTCGCTGTCATTTGCGACAACCTTTTTCACCATGGCATGTGAGGTCTTGCAGTAGGGGCATTGATAATCGAAATATTCGACAATCGTGACCTTGCCTTTGGGATTTCCAAGCACGGGTGCGTCTCTGTCGAAGAACACCTCGTCCGTGCTGACCTGCTGTGCGAAGCTGTCTCCTGCAGACACCAGCGCTCCGCTAAAAGCCGCCAGTCCGCCGGCCATGAAATCGCGTCGTGAAAACACCAGAATTCTCCTTGTTGGATTATTGGATGCCGGCAATGCGGCAGGATTGATCGCGACGTCGTTCACGGAGGCGATCCCTGTGCCCTGCGAGCGGATGCTGCCAGATCTGCGGCCGAGAATTCGCCGATCAGCCGTGTTGCTTCCGGCTCCTTTCGGTTGCTGTCGAGAAAAATCATCGTGGGCGGACCGACCACCTTCAATGTCGAAAGCAACGCCTGTTTATTCGCGTCCAGTTTTGTCAGGTCCAGGCTGACGAGGTTCACTCCCTTCAACGCTTCAACCACATCGGGTGCGGTCAGAAGTGAGCGCTCGATCGTGCGGCAGGTCACGCACCAGTCCGCTGTCACATAGAGGAGTGTCGCTTCCTGTGGCGGTGAGCTGTCGAGCCGGGCTCCCAGGCCTGCGATGGAGGAAATCTTCTGGAAATCGCTTTTCTTTATCGATGCGAGCGATCCGGAGCCGCTGGCGTAATTCAGCGGCTTCAGGGGAGAGAGTGGATCCGTTGCACCGATGCCGAGACCGACGAAGATCAAGATTGCCCAGATGATGGATGCGAGACCCGTCGTGCGGGAAAGCACGCTCACGCCGGACTTCGGATTGCCGGCCCCTGCACCGAAAGCAAAAACGCCGAAGGAAAGGGCAAGTATTGCCCATCCGAGCAATGTCAGCCGTTCCGGCATGAGCGGCGTTGCCAGCCAAAGCGCGGTGGCCAGAAACATGAAGCCGAAAATCTGGCGCACTTTTTCCATCCACAGCCCTGCTTTCGGCAGCGCCTTGCCGCTTGCGGTCGCCATGATGACGAGGGGAATTCCCTTGCCCAGTCCAAGGGCAAATAGTGCGGCGGCACCGATGACGACATCGCCGGTGCGGGCAATGTAGAGAAGCGCACCTGCCAGGGGAGCCGTGACGCAAGGTCCGATGAGCAATGCCGAAGAGAAGCCGAGCAGCATCGCGCCGGGAATCGTGCTCGCGCCCTGCGGTGATTTCGCAAACCGGGCAGAGATTACGGCGGGAAGCTGAATGTGGAAAAGGCCGAAATTTGCGAGCGCGAGGACGGCGAACAGGATGGATATCGCGGCTACGGCATAGGTCGATTGCAGTGCGACCTGAAGGTTTTGCCCTGACCATGCGGCGGCCATTCCCATCAGCCCGAAGGCGGATGCAAGCGCAAACGCATAAGACAGGGACAACAGGAAGCCGCGCCGTGCGGTCAGTTTTTCGCCTTCCCGGGCGAGCATGGCCGCAACGATCGGATACATCGGGAAAACGCATGGCGTGAAGGCGAGCAGCAATCCGAAACCGAGAAATCCGGCAAGAAGCAGGATCAATCCGCCATCCGCCAGCAGCACATCGACCGCCGTCTGCGCGCTATCCTCCGCCAGCGAAAATCCTTCCTGTGTGGCCCCCATGGAGACGCCGGCCGAAGCCTGTGCGGCTTTGGCGAAGCTGTTTTGGGAAAACAGATATTCACCGCCCACGGTCAGGCTTGCCATGTCGACCGTTTTGGTGGTCGGCGGATAGCAGAGCCCCTTGTCCTGGCAACCCTGATAGGTAAGGCGGAATTTTGCCGGCGCTTCGGCGATCGATGCCGTTGCGGTCTTGTAGTAAATCTCGGTAAAGCCGAAACTGGGGTCTTCTTTCATCTCGCCGGGGAGGGACTGGATTTCCAGTTTGCGTCCGTCCTCGTCTTCTGCGCTCAGATAGTCACGGTAGAGATAATAGCCGTCATTGATCGCCCAGCGAATGATCGCGCGGCCGTCGTTTCCCCGCTCGACCGTTGCCTTGAACGCCTGGTCCATGGCAAGTGGTGTTTCCAGCGCGGACGCCGGGGAGACGACCCTGAAAAGCGCCAGAATCGCAAATGTGAACGCCAATATGCGCATCCGGCATATCCTTTCATGTATTCTTCCATGCCGGGACTGATCTCGCCGGGAGCTTAAGGCAGGCTTAAGCTGGGGCGCGCATGGCAAAATTGGATGGACCGCTTGCGGAGGCGTGATTGCGAATTCTCATTGTCGAAGATGATCCGATCCTGCTCGACGGGTTACGGGAAGGTTTGAAGCTGAGCGGCTTTGTCGCGGACGGCGTGACAACGGCCGCCGATGCGTCAGAGGCGCTGGCGACGGATAATTTCGATGCGGTCGTGCTTGATCGAATGCTGCCGGACGGTTCCGGGCTGGATGTCCTGAACGGCTTGCGTCGCAGTGGAAACCGGATTCCCGTCCTGCTCCTGACGGCCAAGGATGAGGTTGGAGACCGCATCGACGGCTTGGATGCGGGTGCCGACGATTATCTTGGCAAACCTTTCGATCTGGATGAGGTTGCCGCCCGTCTGCGGGCGATCATGCGCCGCGCCGCCGGGCGGGCGAGTGCGCAGATCAGTCTGCGAGGGCTGACGCTGGATCCCGCTTCGATGCAGGTTCTTCGGGATGGGTCGACCGTAATCCTGTCGCGCCGCGAGTTCTCGATTCTTCATGCGCTCATGGAAAGTCCCCAGGCAATTCACTCCAAACAGGCACTGGAAGAGCGTCTCTACGGCTGGCAGGAGGATGTGGAGAGCAATACGATCGAGGTGCATGTGCATAAGCTGCGCGCCAAACTTGGAAGCGCCGCCATCGAAACGGTGCGTGGGGTTGGCTACAGATTGGGGATGCCCTGATGCGTTCGATCCGGTTGCGGCTTTTTGCGATCCTGCTGGCGACGACGGGAGCCCTCTGGCTGCTTGCCGTCATGTGGACCTATTTCAGCGTGCAGCATCAGGTCGAGCGGGTGCTGGACGCGCGACTGATGGAAGCCGCCCGTATGGTCAGCTCGCTCCTCACCGATCACCATATCGATGTGGCTGCCGCCGTGGACGACACGAAAGCCACTGACGCCGCCTCGCCGTTCGATCTCCAGGAGGACTACCGACGGCAACTCTCCTGCCAGATCTGGTCGCTTCAGGGGCAACTCGTCAGCCGGTCGGAAAGCGCGCCGCGTGAATCGCTCACAGACAATCGCGACGGGTTTAGCGAAACCATCGTCGATGGTGTCCGCTGGCGTGTCTTTGCGGTCGTGAATCCGAACCTCAATGCCCGTGTTCTTGTGGGCGACAGCCTGGAGATACGCGACAGGCTGGTTGCCGATGTGGTCAAGGGGCAACTCGTTCCGGCCGTTGCCATTTTGCCGATCCTTGCGGTGCTGATCTGGCTGAGTGTTGGACAAGGGCTGGGACCGCTCAACAGGATCGCCATGTCACTGGGGTTGAGGTCTGCGGATGAACTGCACGCCATAGAAAACAGGGACACGCCAAGCGAAATCAAGCCGCTGCTCAGATCGCTGAACTCCCTCTTCCTGCGGGTGGAGGCAGCCCGTGAGCGTGAGAAGACGTTTATCGCCTATGCCGCCCACGAGTTGAAGACCCCGCTTGCCGGATTGAAGACCCAGGCTCAGGTGGCGCTGCGGAGTAAGGAGGATGACGTTCGAGACAAGGCGCTGGCGCATATTTCGACGAGCGTTGACCGGACCGGGCGTCTTGTCCGCCAGCTTATCGACCTGGCGCTCGTCGATTCGGCGGATCGCGGCGACGGGATCGAGACGGTGCGGCTCGCAGCGATAATGGAGGATATTCGTTCCGATCTTGAAGCCCAGAGCAGCAGGCGTGGCATCTCCGTGAAACTTCGCATGCAACCGGATGAAATGGTGACCTTGAGAAACGTGAATCTCCTGCGTCTGGCCCTGCGCAACGTGATCGAGAATGCGATTCAGTATTCGCCGGAAGGCTCAAGCGTTGAGATTTGTGCACTGAAGAACGGTCCCAAGGTCGAAATCGACGTGACGGATCAAGGGCAGGGCATAAATCCGGAAGATCAGGCGACTGTCAGGGAGCGGTTTAAGCGAGGACATTCGGCCCATGGCGAGGGCAGCGGCCTTGGCCTGGCGATTGTCGACATGGCGATGCGAAAGCTCGGCGGGGGGCTTGAATTTCGTCAGGCTGATTCCGGTTTCGTCGTGACGCTCATTCTGCCGCAGGAGTGACCGGACTACCGTTTAAGGCAGCCTTAAGGTTGGAGCTTCAGCCACGTTTTATAGGCTCCAACCAATTCCAGCAGGCTCCCATGATTCGTTTAATTGTTTCTCCTCGCAGGCCGTTGGCCGTCGCGTTGACAATCTTCCTCACCGCTTGCGCAAGCAATACCGACCGTGTTCCCGGCGCTGCGCCGCGCCCTTCCAATGAGCGTGTCGAAGATCGGGAGGCAGCCCCGCTCGGAACCGACCCGATGCTTATGTATGGCGAAAAGACGGATGCCGGTTTTCATATTGCCGGCGTTAATACCGGAAAAATGAATCCTGAATTTGTGCGACAGGTCGTAAGCTATGCCACGGACGAAAAGCCCGGTACGATCATCGTCGATCAACGAGCACGTTTCCTTTATCTGATTCAACCCGGCAATAAGGCGATCCGATATGCCGTTGGTGTCGGCCCTGTCGCACGCGCCTTCGATGGTGGCGATGCGATTATTGCGAGAAAAGCTGCCTGGCCTCGCTGGATCCCAACACCTGAGATGGTCGCAAGGAACCCCGCGCATTACGGCCCGAACAAGGATGGAGTCGATGGCGGCCCGTCGAACCCGATGGGTGCCCGAGCGCTGTATATGCATAAGGATGGCAGGGACACATATTATCGCGTTCACGGCACGAATGATCCAGGCTCAATCGGCAAGGCTGTATCGGCCGGCTGCATTCGCCTTTTGAATCAGGATATCATCGACCTCTACAACCGGGTAAAGCCCGGTGCCCGGATCGTTGTACAAGGATAGGTGAAGCCGCTTGATAGTCCGGCGAAGTTTCAGACGATTGTATCCTGCGTGATTGAAACGGAAGTCGTGAATATCTCGAGACCCGTGCCGCCGGTAGCCACGGCAGCCCGTCGCTCCGAAGCCCGGATTAACCTAACGCTAGAGGCTGAGACCGGGAAGAACGGTGCGGATGTGATTGCCCAGCGCCCTGGCTGCCGAAGATGTCTGCGTATCGGCAAATTCGATGGCAATGCCGATCGTCGGCAGGGGTGGTAGCCCGCTTTTGACGATATGAAGGTCGGCTGGAACGGCTGTCCTTGTCAGCACGCTGATGGCGTGCCCGGAGCGCGCGATTGCGATGAGGCCGGAAAGGCTGTTGCTGGCGAAGGCGACGCGGTAGCGGCGATTGGCGACTTCCATGGCGTCGCACGCTGCGCGGTGATCCAGCGTCACGGGCGCGGAGAGCGCGAGCGGCAGCACATCCTTGGTGATGAGATCCGGCTCCGGCCTGTCCGCCACCCAGACGAAGCTTTCCCTGCGCAGCACATCGCGGTGATCCGGATCGGATTGCGAAACCAGCGCCATGTCGATCTGGCGGCGCTGCAGGAGCGGACGCAATTCCGTCGTGGGCGCGCAGACCATGCGCAGATCGACTTTCGGGTAGGTGCCGAAGAAGCCTCTCAGCAGTTCCGGCAGGAAGGCGATGGAATAATCTTCAGGGCAGCCAAGGCTCACGGTTCCCTGCAGCGTCGCCTCGCCCATATCGGCAAGGATTTCATCATGCCGGGCAAGCAGGGCGCTGGCATGGGCAAGCAGCCTCTCCCCCGCCGCAGTTACGCGCACTCCCGAACCCGTTCGCTGCAGCAGGGTATGGCCGACCAGCTCTTCCAGCCGCTGCATCTGGGTGCTGAGTGCGGATTGGGTGCGTCCGATCTGCGCGGCGGCGACGCTGATGGAGCCAGCGCGAGCGACAATGATAAAGTTCTTCAGCAGCGTAAGGTCAAGCATGGCGATATCAAAATTATCAATATCGGAGTAAAATACTATCAATTGGACTGAGGTGGCAATGGGTTGTTATGTTTGGGCAAGATAAACTTTTGGGGAATGTGCCATGGACAAGCTTGCGAAGAACTTCGCCTCGCTCAATGACGAACCGGCTTTCTGGGAGGCCGCCAATAAACATCTGACCCGCTACGGACCGGCCTTCGAGGAGATCATCGTCGAACGTGCTGAGGGAAGTTTCGTTTATGATGCGGATGGGCGCGCCATTCTCGACTTCACCTCCGGCCAGATGAGCGCTTTGCTCGGGCATACCCATCCGGATATCGTCACCACCGTCAACCGGCAGATGGCATCGGTCGCACATCTCTTTTCCGGCATGTTGTCGCGCCCGGTCGTCGACTTGGCGGCGCGGCTGGCGGCGCTTGCGCCCGGTCTCGATCGCGTGCAATTGCTGACCACCGGGGCTGAATCCAACGAGGCGGCGATCCGCATGGCGAAGCTCGTCACCGGCGGGCATGAGATCGTCGCTTTTGCGCAGAGCTGGCACGGCATGACCGGCGCTGCGGCCTCCGCTACCTATAGCGCCGGTCGCAGGGGTTATGGCCCGGCCACGGCCGGTTCACTCGTTATTCCAGCGCCGAATGCCTATCGTCCGCGCTTCAAGAATCCCGATGGATCGAATGACTGGCAGGCGGAGCTCGACGATGCCTTCGAACTGATCGATCGCCAGTCGACCGGCAATCTTGCCGCTTTCATTGCCGAGCCGATCCTGTCGAGCGGCGGTATCCTCGAACTGCCGGTCGGTTATCTCGCTGCGCTAAAGAAAAAGTGCGAGGAGCGCGGCATGCTGCTCATCCTCGATGAAGCCCAGACCGGTGTTGGCCGGACCGGACATATGTTCGCCTTCCAGCGCGATGGTGTGACGCCCGATATCATGACGCTGTCGAAGACGCTCGGCGCCGGCCTGCCGCTTGCGGCGGTGATGACGAGCGCGGAGGTCGAGCAAAAGGCGTTCGAGAGGGGTTTCCTGTTCTATACGACCCATGTTTCCGATCCTCTGCCGGCGGCTGTCGGCGTGACGGTTCTCGATGTGGTGGCGCGAGATGGTCTGGTGGAACAGGCGATTGCCCGCGGAAACCGTTTGAAGGAGGGGCTGCTCTCGCTGCAGCAGCGGTTCGAATGCGTTGGAGACGTGCGCGGGCGCGGGCTTTTGCTCGGACTTGAAGTCGTCGCCGACCGGCATACGAAAGCCCCCGGTTTCGAACTCGGTGCGCGCATCATGCAGGAGGCGATGTTGCGCGGCCTCAGCATGAATATCGTCAAACTGCCCGGCATGGGCGGCGTCTTCCGCATTGCGCCGGCGCTGACGGTATCGGATTCGGAAATCGACCTTGGGCTGGAGATACTGGCGGATTCGATCGAATCCGCACAGCTTGACCGCTAGGTGTGACCGGCATTTGCCGGAAACGTCAGTTCAACCCTTGCGCCTTCACCGGGTCTGGAACTGATATGCGCTTCGCCGCCGCTCTGGCGCACGAAACCGTAGACCATGGCGAGGCCGAGACCCGCACCGCCATGGTCGCCCCGCGTGGTGAAATAGGGCTCGAAGGCCTTGTCCACGGCCTCCGGCGTCATGCCGATGCCCTCGTCGGTGACGGCGATCACCAGCGTATCTTTGCCGGAGGCGGCCTCGATTGAAATCAGGCCGCCATCGGGCATGGCGGCTGCGGCGTTCAGGCAGAGATTGAGGATGGATTGTTCGAAAAGGGCCGGGTCCAGCGGTATCGAGGGAAGATCGTCGTCGATATGGAGCGCGATCCTGCATTTGGGGCCGACGGCGATTTCCAGAATATCGGCCATGCCGCGCAGCAGGCTTGCGACATTGATGACGCTTGGATGAATCGGCTGCTGACTGCCGATGGTGAGCATGCTGCTGGCGAGAGACCGGCCGCGATCCGCCGCTTTGCGGATGCGGGCGATGTGTCGCTTCTGGCGATCGTTGAAACCGGCTTCCCGCTCCAGAAGTCCTAGACTGCCGGTGATGATGCCGATCATGTTGCCCACCTCATGGCTGACCTGATGGGTCATGCGCATAATGCCATCAAGTCTCTGGGCTTTGACGGCTTCCGCTTCCTGACGGTCGAGAGCGGTCACATCGCGGGCAAGCAGCACGATGCCGCCATCCGGCTGGCGTGACATCGATACTTCGATCACCCGCTGATCGTCGGTGCGATGGCGCAGGACTGCGCGGTCGAGCAATTCCCCCGCCTCTGCATCGAAGGGCAGCAGAGCTGCGTCGATTTCCGGGATCGGTTCGACAAACCGGCGAAGCGGCAGTTTTCGCGACGAGCCGGAGCGTCCGACGAGTTCGATGATGCGGCGGTTCATGGTGATGGGCCGGCCGGCCGGATCGAACAGCGCAATTCCCTCGTTCATGGTGCGGAAGGTCGAGCGGATGGTGCGGGCTGCCGCTTCGGCCGTACGCCTGAGGCGCGAGACGCGGTCGACGCTGTCATGGAAGGCGCGAAACGCATCGAGCAGCCGGATCAACTCCGTCTCGGGACCGGTATAGGAGGGCGGGCCGACATCCTTATCTCCCTTGGCGAGGGCATTCATGCCATTGGAGAGCGTCACGATCCCGCGCGAAACACGCATCACCGAGCGGATCGAGAAGATCGCCACGATGAGAACCAGAAGCGAGGCGACGGCGACAATGATCAGCAGCCGGTTGAGAGCATCGGAAGTCGAAATCAGGTCTTCGTTCAGGCTGCGCGCAACCGCATCGCCCTGGGTTTCGGTCACGTGGGAAAGATCCCGCGAGACGGTGTGAAGCCGGGAGACCGAGGCGCGGATCGCGAACATTTCCAGAAGGTAGCGGCTCTGGGCTTCGAAGACCCGCTCATAGGGCTGCAACTCGGCCACGGGCAGGCGCTCGCCGGGATAGCCCTGTTGGCGCGCCGTCGTTTCCGCCACGTAGCGGCGGCGCAGTTCGCCAAGCTGGAAGAGGCTGTCGGATGCGGATGCGGCCTGTACGATGCCGTTCATTCGCCGGCGCAGTTCCGGATCGAGGATGCCCTGACCGGTGGCGATTTCACCCAGCGCCGCTGCGGCTTCCGCCTTGTGACCCTGTGCCGCATCGGCATCCTTCGCAAGATCGAGCGTTTGTTCCCGGATGATCTGAAGGAGTTCGACGATGCGTTCGCTGGCAAAGCCACGGGTGATCCGCTCACCGCTGTCCGGTCCTGTCATTTTAAGCAAAATATCGACCTGCTGGACCACCGAGCGGCTTTCGCTGGAGACGCGATAGGGCGAGGCGGCGTTCATCAGGAACGGTGCGCTGGAGACGAGATCGGAGACCTGCCGCGAGACCAGCGACGCCTTGGCGAGACTGGAAAAAGCCTGCAACCCATAGGCCGCCATTTCATCGCGGGCGCGCTGCAGGCCATAAATGGCGATGGCGGAAAGGCTGAAGACGAGGAGGCAGGTAAAGACGATCGCAAAGGGCAGGCGAAAGGCGATGGAGGAAAGGAAGGAGCGGCTGATCACGGGGAAAGCTCGCCCTCGTCGGTGTGGAGCACATAACCCTTGCCGCGCCGCGTCTTGATATGGCGCGGCAGGTCGGGATTGATCTCGATCTTGCGCCTGAGCCGCAACACCAGCACGTCGACATTTCTGTCGATATAACGGTCGCTCTCCGAACCCAGCCTGTCGAGAATCTGGGAGCGGCTGACGGGCTGGTTGGGTGTTTCGGCGAGAATTTCCAGAAGCGCGAATTCGGCGCTGGTGAGGGTGCGGCTGCGGTCAGCAAGGCAGACGGCGCGACGGGCATCGAGATCGATCGCCCAGTCGCCGAGGCGCAGCGCTGTGCGGCCGTGCTCACGCTCGCTGTCCTTGTCTTGTTTCAGCGACGGGATTGTTCGTCGCAGGACGGCCTTGATCCGCGCCGTGAGTTCGATCGGTTCGAAGGGTTTGACCACATAATCATCGGCGGCGGTTTCCAGACCGAGCACCCGGTCGGCGGCGCTGCCGGCGGCGGTGACCATGACGATGCCGATGTCGATCTGGCTGCGCAGCCGCTGGGCAAAGGTGCGCCCGGATGTGCCGGGCAGATTGTGGTCGACGAGGACGAGCTCCATCCTGTCCTTCGCCAATATCTCATCCGCTTCCTCGGCGGAGCGCGCGCAGGTGGGCAGCCAGCCCTCCGCCTCGATGAGGTCCGAGATGAGCTCGGCCATATCCGGATCGTCCTCAACGATCAGAATGCGAACCTTCTGATTAAGCACTGCATATTCCTCCCGCCATCATCATAGGCATGGCGGCGGCGATCTTCAAAGGCTGGCTGGTTATCTCCCCTGTCATAATTGTAATATCTGTAATCTTGTTCGGCGGTGCGGTGAAAGATTGGTAACCATTCTTCGATTGCGGTGCGGACAGGATGTGACATGCTGTAGGTGGAGACTGGAACGGGGAGGTTCCGGGCAGGGAGGCTTAATTGAAAGCATTGACCGCACTTGCGGCGAGCATGGCCCTATGGCTGTGCGGCGCAGGGCATGGCATGGCCGAGCCGAAGTTGAACGTCCTTTGCGGCGTCGACGAGGCCTGGTGCTTGACCATGCAGCGGGCTTTCGAAGCCAGGGCCGGTCTGGAGATTTCGATGGTGCGCAAGAGCACCGGTGAAATTCTCGACCAGATTCGTGCCGAAAGATCCCATCCCACTGTCGATGTCTGGTGGGGCGGTACTGGCGATACCCATTTGCAGGCGGGTTCTGAAGGATTGCTGGATGAATACCGGCCCGCCCACCAGCAGGATTTGCTGCCGTGGGCGCAGAATTTCTCGGTGATGTCGGGATCGCGGTCTGCGGGAATTTATGCCGGTGCGCTGGGTTTTGCCTATAATTCGGAACTGCTTGCGAAGAACAATCTGCCGGCGCCGACCTGCTGGAAGGATCTGGCGAAGGATGTCTATCGCGGCCATATCCTGACCGGCAATCCGAACTATTCAGGCACGGCCTTCACCATGCTGGCCACTCTCGTTCAGCTCTTCGGCGAGGAGGAAGCTTTCGGGTTCATGGCGAAGCTCAACCAGAACGTCGTGAGCTATACCAAGGTTGGTGCAGCGCCCGTCAAGGCGGCGGCGCGGGGGGAGATCATGATCGGGATTTCCTTCATGCATGATGCCGTGACCCAGAAGATCGAAGGTTTTCCGCTGGTGATCGTCGCGCCGTGCGAGGGCACCGGTTATGAAATCGGGGCTGTCAGCATCGTCAAGGGCAATCGCAATGCGGCCCTTGCGCAGGATTTCGTGGAATTTGCGCTGAGCCCGGAAGGGCAGGCGACCGGGGCCGCGGCCGGCCAGAACCAGGTGCCTTCCAATGCCCGGGCGACATTGCCGCTGACGGCGCCCGATATATCGATGATCAAGATGGTGGATTACGACTTCGCCACCTTCGGACAGCCGGAAGAGCGAAGTCGGTTATTGAGCCGCTTCGACAGCGAAATCCACCCGAACCAGACCCAGTAGGGCCAAAACCAAAATCCCAAAAAGACAGCGCGCGTGCCGCAAGGCGCCGCGACCGGCAGCGCCGTGTCTACGCGCGGCCCAAGAATTCAGACGCAAGCTACAGGAGGATAACCATGCGACTGACGATACTTTCCACCCTGCTTTTTGCCGGAACGGCACTCAGCGCCGTTTCCGCGCAGGCGGCGGGCGAACTCAACCTGATCTGCTCGGCCGATGTCGTCATCTGCGAACAGATGAAGGGCGATTTTGAAAAGTCACACGACATCAAGGTCAATATGGTGCGCCTGTCTTCGGGCGAGACCTATGCCAAGGTGCGCGCGGAAGCCCGCAACCCGAAGACCGATATCTGGTGGGCCGGCACCGGCGATCCGCACATGCAGGCGGCGTCCGAGAACCTGACGCTCGAATACAAGTCGCCGATGCTTGACCAGTTGCAGGACTGGGCCGTGAAGCAGGCGGAAAGCACCGGTTACAGAACTGTCGGCGTTTATGCCGGCGCGCTGGGCTGGGGCTACAACACCGAAATCTTCAAGTCCAAGGGTTACAAGGAGCCGAAGTGCTGGGCCGATCTGCTGGCGCCGGAACTGAAGGGCGAAATCCAGATCGCCAATCCGAATTCGTCCGGCACCGCCTATACGGCGCTCGCGTCGCTGGTGCAGATCATGGGCGAAGATCAGGCGATCGACTATCTGAAGAAGCTCAACGCCAATATCTCGCAATATACCAAGTCCGGTTCCGCGCCGGTCAAGGCGGCGGCGCGTGGCGAGACGGCGCTCGGCATCGTCTTCATGCATGATGCGGTGGCGCAGACGGCAGAAGGTTTCCCGGTCAAGTCCATCGCGCCCTGCGAAGGCACGGGTTACGAGATCGGCTCCATGTCGATCATCAAGGGCGCCCGTAACCTCGACAATGCCAAGACCTGGTACGATTGGGCGCTGAAGCCGGAAGTGCAGTCGCGCATGAAGGACGCCAAGTCCTTCCAGCTGCCCTCCAACAAGACGGCGGAAGTGCCGAAGGAAGCGCCGAAGTTCGAGGACATCAAGCTCATCGACTATGACTTCAAGACCTATGGCGATCCGGCCAAGCGCAAGGCGCTGCTGGAGCGGTGGGACCGCGAGGTCGGTGCGGTCGCGAACTGATCTGAACCGCTGATCTTAACTCCGGCGACAGGCATCCCGGCTTTTTAAGCCGGGGTGTCCGCCACTCTTTCATCGGCATGAAACAAGCGAGGTCGGCCATGACACGTGGCAATCGCAGGCTGGACATCGTCCTGGCGCTCGGGGCTTTTGCCCTCATTCTTCTCCCCTGGTATCGCATCGAAGGCGGCTTTTTCAGCTTCCGCTGGCTTTCCGGATTTTTCTCGTCCGCCAGCAATGCGCCCGGTGTGCTGCAAATATTGTCCTATGGAAAACCATGGCTCGTCGGCGTCGTTGTCTTTTTCCTCGCCGCATGCCTTGTCCGGTCCATCCGTGATCCGATGCGGCGCGGCGGGCTGCTTGCCGTCATCGGCGCTGCCGGGCTCGTTTTCCTCGCCTTGCAGGGGCTGGCCATCGGCTTTACCGGCTGGAGCTGGACGGTGAGCGAAAACCTCTTCGGCATGCTTGCCGATGGCCAGCCCTCCATGGGTGCCGGTGCCGTCGTCATGTCGTTCGTCTTCGTACTGCTTTTCGCCTTCGGGCTTGCCGAACGCGGCGTCATGAAAGGCGACGCCTTCGTCGTCGGCGCCATTTCCGTTCTGGTTTTCCTCGTCACGATTTTTGTCTTTTATCCGATCGGCAGCATGCTGGTCGCCTCCGTTCAGGATTTCGATGGCTCCTTTAATGCCGATGGCTTCATCCGCAATATTCAGGATCCCGGCATCTGGAGCCTTGGCTGCGTGGCGGGCGAAGAGCGTTGCGGCGTTGCCTGGCGGACGCTGTTTCTGGCCTTGATGACGGCCTTCGGTTCGACCGTGCTCGGTCTCGGCTTCGCGCTGATCGCCACCCGCACCCGCTTTCCCTTCAAGAAGGGCCTGCGGCTTCTGACGGTTCTGCCGATCATCACGCCGCCTTTCGTCATCGGCCTTGCCCTGACGCTGCTTTTCGGCCGTGCCGGTGTCGTCACCGAGTGGCTTTCCTATCTCTTCGGCATTGAGCCGGGCCGCTGGCTTTATGGCATGACCGGCATCTGGATCGCGCAGGTTCTTTCCTTCACGCCCATTTCGTTCCTGGTGCTGATCGGCGTGGTCGAAGGCGTCAGCCCGTCGATGGAAGAAGCGTCGCAGACGCTGCGCGCCGACCGCTGGCGCACCTTCTGGCGGGTGTCACTGCCGCTGATGAAGCCCGGTCTCGCCAATGCTTTTCTCATCGGCTTTATCGAGAGCATGGCGGATTTCGGCAATCCGCTGGTGCTTGGCGGCACCCATGGCGTGCTGTCGACGGAAATCTTCTTCGCCGTCGTCGGTTCGCAGAACGATCCGTCGCGCGCCGCAGTTCTGGCGATCATCCTGCTGTGCTTCACGCTTTCGGCCTTCCTTGCCCAGCGTTTCTGGCTGGCGGGCAAGAATTTTGCGACGGTGACGGGCAAGGGTGACAGCGGCGCGCATATCGCGCTTCCGCGCGGCCTGTCCATCGGCGTCCACGCCGTCGTGGTGCCGTGGATGGTCTTCACCATCGTTGTTTATGGCATGATCCTTGTGGGCGGTTTCGTGAAGACATGGGGTCTCGACAATTCCCTGACCCTAGACCACTACGTCCGCGCCTTTTCCGTCAGCTTCTCCAATGGCTCGATTGCCTGGACCGGCGTGGCCTGGAACTCGTTCTGGACGACCATGAAGATCGCACTGGTTTCGGCACCGCTGACCGCCGCCGTCGGTCTTTTGACCGCCTACATCATCGTGCGGCAGAAATTCGCCGGGCGGAACCTGTTCGAATTCGCGCTGATGATGAGCTTTGCCATTCCCGGCACGGTCATCGGCGTCAGCTATATCATGGCCTTCAACCTGCCGCCGGTGGAAATGACCGGCTCGGCGCTGATCCTGATCGCCTGCTTCGTGTTCCGCAACATGCCGGTCGGCGTGCGCGGCGGCATTGCGGCGATGAGCCAGCTCGACAAAAGCCTCGATGAGGCCTCGCTGACGCTGCGGGCCAATAGTTTCCGCACCATCCGCAAGGTCATCCTGCCGCTCTTGAGGCCCGCGATCACGGCCGCACTGGTCTATTCCTTCGTGCGCGCCATCACCTCCATCAGCGCCGTCATCTTCCTCGTCAGCGCCGAATACAACATGGCGACCTCCTATATCGTCGGCCTTGTCGAGAACGGTGAATATGGGGTGGCGATTGCCTATTCCTCCATGCTGATCGTGGTGATGATCACCGTCATCACAGGCTTCCAGCTCATCGTCGGCGAGCGTCGCCTGCGGCGCGAAAACCGCGTCGCCGGCCTGCCCTCCGCTTCCTCCGTTCCTCTCGCTCAGGAGAAAACCGCATGATTTCCGTAAAGCCCGGCTCCGTCACCTTTCAGAATGTCCGCAAGACCTTCGGCGCCTTTACCGCCATTCCCGACCTGTCGCTCACCATCGAACCCGGCACGCTGGTGACGCTGCTCGGTCCCTCCGGCTGCGGCAAGACGACGACGCTGCGCATGCTGGCGGGCCTCGAGCATCCGACCTCGGGCCGCATCCTCATCGGCGACAAGGATGTGACCATGCTGCCCGCCAATGAGCGCGATGTCTCGATGGTCTTCCAGTCCTATGCGCTTTTCCCGCATATGACGGCGCTCGACAATGTCGCCTATGGCCTGCAATCCTCCGGGCTGCGCAAGGCGGAGGCGCGGGAAAAGGCGGAAGAGGGCCTGAAGCTCGTCGGCCTTGCCGGCATGGGGCATCGCCTGCCTGCCGAACTTTCCGGCGGCCAGCAGCAGCGCGTCGCGGTTGCCCGCGCTCTCGTGCTCGAGCCGCAGGTGCTGTTGCTCGATGAGCCGCTTTCCAACCTCGATGCCCGCCTTCGCCGTCGGGTCCGCACCGAAATCCGCGAATTGCAGCAGCGGCTGGGTTTCACCGCGGTTTACGTGACGCATGATCAGGATGAGGCGCTGGCTGTTTCCGACCGGATCATCGTGATGAAGGACGGCGAAATCGCCCAGTCTGGTGCGCCACGCGATCTCTACGAGGCCCCGGCCTCCGCCTTCATCGCCGATTTCATGGGCGAGGCAAATGTTGTCGGTTGCGAGGTCATTGGCGTTGAGGGCGCCGATGCGCTGATCCGCGTCGGCGGGATCGATCATCGGGTCGCGGCACGCAACGCCCGGCCGGGTCCCGCAGAGCTTGCGGTCCGCCCCGGCTCAATTTCCATCGGACAACCGGGCGGGCAGGGGCTTGCCGGCCGGGTGCTGCACAGCGCCTATCTCGGCGGTCACGTCGAATATGAGGTGGAAACCGATATCGGTACGCTTTTCATTGTCGACCATGCCGTGGAGACCAGCCTGCCGGCGGCGAGCAATGTGACGCTGGGGTTCAAGAACCGGGGCATTGCCTTGATTCAGGCTTGAAGCCGCTCCTGCACTCAGGATTACATCGAGACAGAGGCAGATTTGGTCTGCCTCTGTCTGTCGGGAAGGCGGGTCTCAAATATCCTTTGCCAGACGAAGCGCATCGTAGATCGCCGCATGGGTATTGCGCGCGGCGACCGCATCGCCGATCCGGAAGAGCCGGTAGGCGCCTTCCGGGTTGCGCTCGACCGCTTGGGCGGCTCCCGCAAGCAGGGCGTCGTAGGAGATTTCCCCGAGGTTCTTCGAACCGGGCTTGAGTTCGAAATAAAGGTCATCCAGTGGGACCGTGCCATGGTTGACGACGATCTGGTCGACGGTTCTCGATTTCGTCACGCCGCCATAATCGCTGCCGACATGGGCGACAAGCTGGTTGCCGTTTCTTTCCGCCGCTTCCAGCCGGTAGGTAACGGTGAAGGTGACATCGCGTTTCTGCAGCGAGCGCATATAGGGAACGAGGTTCATGGCCATGACTTCCGGGGCAAAAGCGCGGTCAGGCGTCATGATCTCCACTTTCGCTCCGGCTTTTGCGAGGAATTCGGCGGCCTGCAGGCCGGCATGATCGCCGGCATCGTCGAAAACCAGCACATTCGTTCCCGGCTTGACGTCTCCTGAAATGATATCCCATGCCGAGACGACGAGATCGTTGCCGCTGGAAAGCACATCGGTATGCGGCAGTCCGCCGGTGGCGATGATGACGACGTCGGGGTTTTCCGAAAGAACCGTGTCCGCTTCGGCCCAGTTGTTGAAGTGAAAGGTGACGCCCAGCCTCTCGCACTGGCTCATGCGCCAGTCGATGACGCTGATCATCTCCCGGCGGCGTTCGCTTTGCGCCGTCAGCCGGATCTGGCCGCCGGGATTGTTGGCGGCCTCGAACACGACGACCTCATGGCCGCGTTCGGCACAGACACGCGCGGCCTCGAGCCCGGCAGGGCCGGCGCCGACGATCACCACCTTCCGGCGTTCCGCCGCCTTGGGTATCTCGTGCGGCATGGTTTCCTCACGGCCCGTTGCCGCATTGTGAATGCAGAAGGCGAGACCGCCCTGATAGATGCGGTCGAGACAATAATTGGCGCCCACGCAGGGGCGAATATCGTCCTCGCGTTTTTCCATGATCTTGCGCACGATATGCGGATCGGTCATGTGGGCGCGGGTCATGCCCACCATGTCCACCTTGCCGGCGGCGATGGCGTGGCGGGCGGTGGCGACATCGGGGATCTTGGCGGCGTGGAATGTCGGAAAACTGGTCGCGGCGCGGATTTCACCGGCGAAATCGAGATGCGGTGCATTGGCCATGCCCTGAATGGGGATAACGTCGGTCAGGCCCGGGTCGGTGTCGATATGGCCCCTGATGACATTGAGATAATCGATCAGGCCGCTGTCCTTAAGGCGTCTGGCAATTTCGATGCCCTCTGCCTTCCCGGTGCCGCCCTCAAGACATTCGTCGGCGGTATAGCGAACGCCGAGAATGAAATCGTCGCCCACGCGTTCGCGCATCGCCCTGAAAACGTCGAGACAGAAACGCATGCGGTTTTCAAGCGGGCCGCCATAGGGGCCATCCAGCTCGTTGGTCAGCGGCGAGACGAACTGGTCGATGAGATGGCCATAGGCTTCCAGCTCCACCCCGTCCATTCCGCCCGCCTTCATGCGTTCGGCGGCGTCGGCGAAGTCCTTGATGATACGCTCGATATCCCAGTCCTCGATCTTCTTCGGAAAAGCCCGATGCGCCGCTTCGCGGTGATGGGATGGCGCAAGGATCGGCAGCCAGTCGCCCTTGTCCCAGCGGGTGCGGCGGCCGAGATGCGTGAGCTGGATCATGATCGCCGCACCCTGTTCATGCACGGCGTCGGTCATTTCCCGGATCCACGGGACGATTTCATCCTTGTAGGCGAGCAGGTTGTTGAAGACGGGCGGGCTGTCCCTGGAGACAGCGGCGGAGCCGGCCGTCATTGTGAGGGCGACGCCGCCCTTCGCCCGCTCCACCGTGTAGGCGCGGTAACGAGCCTTCGGCATGCCATCTTCGGGATAGGCGGGTTCATGCGAGGTGACGATGATGCGGTTGCGCAGGGTGAGGTGTTTTAGCTGGTAGGGCTGAAGAAGGGGATCGCTCGACATAGCCTGCTCCAAAAGGGTTTCTGTCCCAAGGCTAAGCGGGAATGTACACTTGTGTCAATTTAAAAAATACAATTGTCTTTCCTTTTGACACGGGTGTACATCCCGCTTGTCGCGAAGAGACCGATTTGCTACGAACGCGTCATGGAAGCGACATTGAACGACACCGGCTGGCGTGGATCGCAGGAAGGGTGGCTTGAGGCCGCCTATCAGGCATTGCTGGAATCGGGCGTGGATTCCGTCAAAATCCTGCCATTGGCGAAAAAGCTAAACCTGTCGCGCACGAGCTTCTACTGGTTCTTCAAGGACCGGGAAGAATTGCTGGCCACGCTTGTCGCCCGCTGGCGGGAAAAAAATACCGGAAGCATCGTCCGGCAGTCGGAGGCCTATGCCGAGACGCTGGCCGAAGCCATGCTGAATGTTTTCGATTGCTGGCTGGATCCCGCGCTTTTCGACAGCAGATTTGAATTCGCCGTTCGAAGCTGGGCCCTTCAGTCCGATGAGATTCTTGCGGAGGTTCGCAAGGCCGACGAGATGAGAATGGCGGCGCTTGCACGCATGTTCGTGCGGTTCGGCCACAATGAAAACACGGCGGATGTGCGTGCGCGGACCACCTATCTGGTGCAGATCGGCTACATTTCCATGCAGTCCGAGGAAGATGTAGCGGTGCGGATGCAGAGGATTCCGGACTATATCGCCATCTATACCGGTGAGATGCCGCAGCGGCGTGAGCTTGACCGGTTTTATGCGAGACACGGGTACAGGCCTGCAACGGCGCAACCGTGACATTTCCGGAGTGACGTCAGCGCGAAAACACACGCAATGCCGTCGGATTATGTGCTGTAAGGTGGTAGAAGACGAATTGTCTGCTCGCCCTCCTGCAATGTAGCTGCAACATTTTTCGACCAGTGGTGGGGATGGCAAGAATCCATCTCTGGGGGAAGTCATTGCGAATCTTGCTTCTTGAGGATGAACCCGAAATGGCGCGCGCGCTTCTTGAAGCCCTGCGCCGGCGCGATGTGCTTGCCGATCATGTCAGCACCATCAGCGATGCTGACGCCCTTGCGCGGGACGGGTCTTACGACGTGCTGGTCCTCGATCGCCGTCTTCCCGATGGCGAGGGGCTGAACCTGGTGGCTTCGCTTCGCCGGAGCAGGCATTCCGTGCCGATCCTTGTTCTGACGGCGCTTGGAAGTGTCGATCACCGTGTCGACGGGCTCGATGCCGGAGCGGATGATTATCTTGCCAAGCCCTTTGCAATCGAGGAGCTGCTCGCCCGCCTCAGGGCTCTCCACAGACGCGGCCCTTCTCTTTCCGACAAATATGCGCATTTCGGAAATCTGAGCATCGATCCGCGCAGCAATGAAGTCAGCATTGCCGGCTCCATCATCGAGTTGCGGCGTCGGGAATATCTGGTGCTGGAGGCGCTGATGCGGCGTCCGAACCGCATCGTCACGCGGTCGAACCTGATCGAGGCGGTCTATACGCTCGATGACGAGATCGAGTCCAACGCTCTCGATGCGCATATTTCCCGGATCAGGAAGAAGCTGGCGCAGGCTGACGCCACAGTGGAGATAAGGGCCGTGCGGAATATCGGTTATCTCATCCGGTTGAAGACATGAGACAGGAGCGCAATCGATCCCTGCGATGGGGGCTGATGAAGCGTCTTTTCGCATTGCAGGCGTTCCTGCTCGTTCTTTTTGTCATCCTTCTCATCGGCTGGATATGGATCATCGATCCACGGCTCGAAGGTGCGAATGAAGAGGCTGCCCGCATCGTCGCGGAGAGTGTGACGAAGGACGGACAGGGCAGGCCGCAACTTTCGGCGACGCCGGAACTGGCGGAGTTGAAACGGCGCTATCCGAATCTCTGGTTTGTGGTGCGCGACGCCAATGACATCGTATTGCAATATGGCGCTGTCCCGGGGCCCGCCCTGTCGGCCGTATTTCCCCGAAGTTTTGACCGCGCGCGTCTGGAGGCGGCCGGAACGCTCCGCGCCACCGTTGAAAACCGCGATACAGCCGCCGGGCGGCTTCAGTTCATCGCCGGAACGGAGGAAGGAATTCCCAATGACGGGCTTAGCATCTGGATCAATGTTCAGCTGGATCTGGAAAAGGATGCCGAGGGCGCCATCCGCTGGCTGACCGTGCTGCCGGCGCTGGGCTTCATCATTCTCATCGCCGTCGTGCCCATGCTGATCCTGACGGGCATTGCGACATTGCTCGTGACCCCGCGGGCGGTCGGTCGCTCTTTGAGCGGGCTGATGGAAACCGTGAAGCAGGCGCAGTCCATCGATTTCGAGAACCGTTCCGAGCGTATCGACCGTTCGAAAGTTCCCCTTGAAATCATCCCGCTGGTGGATGCCTTCAACGTCGCGCTGTCGAGGCTCGATGACGGGTATAATCGCCGCAACCGCTTTCTCGCCGATGCGGCGCATGAGCTGCGGACGCCGATCGCAATCGTACGCACCAGAGCCGACCTCTTGCCCGATGACGCGCTGAGCCGTCAGATCAGGGCCGATATCGACCGCTTGACCCGCGTTGCGCATCAACTACTGGAGATGCAGGCGGTGGGTGCAGTGAAATTGCCGGCGGAGCCGCGCGATCTCAACAAGCTTGTCGAGCGCATCGCGACCGATCTCGCCCCGATTGCGATGGATGCCGGTTACGAGTTCGATTTCGAGCCCGGCGAGGGCGAAGTCGTCTTTACGGTGCAGACGTCGATTATCGAAATGGCGGTCGTCAATCTCGTGCGCAACGCGATAGACCATGCCGGCGGCAAGGGCGCAATTACGATCCGGGTCGATCCGGCGGGGGCCATCGAAGTCTGCGATGAAGGGCCGGGCATACCTGTCCCGGAGCGTGCGCAGGTATTTGAGCCGTTTCACCGCATCAACACGAATTCGCCCGGAGCCGGCCTTGGGTTAAATCTGGTCCAGAAGGCGGCGGAGCTTCATTGCGGCCGTGTTCTGTTTCTCGACCTCAATCCCGGCTTTTGTGTCCGGCTCGAAATTCGGTCGATAGTTTCGAAAGGCGCTGCGACTGCGCTCCGATAATGAAATTTCTTACGATTCGGTTAAGGAAATAGACATAACTTATTTAAATAAATAAATAATTTCTAATAAAATTCGTTCCATGCAATGCAGGCGCAATTCTCGCGGGGAAAATCCCCTTATCTGCTGAACGCATCCGCATGTCATGTCGGCCGGCGCAGCAGACTAACGGGAGCCGGTTTCCGGTTCTTCAACGCGAACTGAAACTTGGCTGCGCCAGAAGATGGCGCATCGGTTTCGTCTGGAGTCATTCATGTCGATCGTCAAGAAATCGCTTGTCGCCGTGGCCATCGCCGTCGCGGTTGCTGGCAATGCCCATGCCGCTGATCTCACCAACTACAATACGCAGCAATCCTTCGATTACGGCAGTCCGCCGGCCTTCTCCTGGGGTGGGGCCTATGTGGGTGTGCATGGTGGCGTCGCTTCCCCGAAATTCAACCCATTGGCCAGCGGCCGCGGCCTGACGGGGGGTGTGCAGGCTGGGTATAACTTCCAGTTCGGTTCGGGCGTGGTCGGTGCGGAACTCGAAGGTTCCTATCTCGGGAACGAGGCGCGTGTGCCGAACGGTCGTTTGCGGGAGCGTTTCCGGGGTGCGGCCAAGATGAAAGCCGGCGTGGCGCTCGACCAGACGCTGGTTTACGGCACCGCCGGCCTGACCACGACAAAGTTCAGGGACGGAAACGGCGTGACAGGTCCCGATGGCTGGAAACAGGGCTATCTGGTCGGGGCAGGCGTCGAACAGAGTTTCGGCGGCGGCCTGTCGGCGAAGTTCGAATATAATTATGTGAGCACCGGAAATGTGGCCACGACGACCGCCAGCGGCAAATCGAAAACCGATTTCAGCGATCATGTCATCAAGGCCGGCCTGAATTATCGCTTCTGATTGGCCCTTCCATGACAGATTCCAGGGAGAATTCTCAAAAGAACGCCGCCGCTTTCGGCCTGGAAGCGGCGGTGAAAAGGGGCGGGGCGCGGCACATGGAGAACCGGGCTGAAATTTGAAACCCGTAACGGTCATTCGCATTCGAGCGAAGGTTGCCGGAAGCTCGTAACATACCATTCGCTCCCTGAATTGCGGGTGTAGAAGGTATAGAAGCAATCGATGCGCTCGATATAGGCCGGCGTTTCGGACACTTCGTAACGTTCGCCACGCCGTGTTGTCCGCACCTCGCCACTCGACGATCCGGCGACAGCCTGCGTCTTGTTTTTCCGCCATTGATAGGCCTGCTGGCCGGGACCCAGACTGTAGATATTGTCCGGCGGCCCATAGTCCAGCATCACACTGGTGATGGGCGCTCCGATATAGCTTTTTATGACAGTCGAGGCGCAGGCCGTGAGCAGTATCGATGCGCCGGCGATAAGGAAGATTGCTGCCGGGACTGCAAGGCACGATCTGTTGGACATGGAAGTTCCTTTCTGCGGTGACCTTCGCAGGGATAGGAACCGGTTATTGCAAGTACATTGCATGGGAAAAGTGGGGCGAGGCGGGTGGTTGCCGCCGAAGCGGCGATGCCCGAATTGCCGGTATCTGAGGCCGGCGATGTTGCGGCCGATATGTGTCGACAGGCCATTCCGCTATCCTGGGACAGCGCAGGTTTCGTCGTCCAGGAAGCCATCTTTCATCTTTTGCAGTTAAGAATCATTTGCAATAAGGATTGACGCTGGTTTTATTTCCCATATTCTGCTGTTGCGAATGAGTTGCAATTTCGGTTTCCGGGCAAGTTCAGATGATCGATGTCGAATGTGTCGCTGCCAATGGGTCTATCTGCACGGCGGAGGCGGATGATCCGGCCGGGATCGTAGTTTCTTCCCACGATTTGTCCCTTTCGATCGGATGTCCAGATGCTCTTTGTTCCTGATGAAACCCGCAAACGCTTCCGCACCGAGGAAGCGATGATGCGAACGCGGGCAGCGCTGAAACGGGTCGGCCTGCGTCCAACCCGTCAGCGAATCGTGCTTGGCGGGCTTATTTTCCGGGAAGAGCACAGGCATTTCACGGCCGACGATCTGCATCGTGAGACCATTGCGACAGGAACGCGGCTGTCTCTGGCGACGGTCTATAATACGCTCAACCAGTTTGCCGAGGCGGGTTTCGTCCGCAGGGTCTGCATCGAGGGCGGGCGGACCTATTTCGACACCGATACCGCCAATCACCAGCATTTCTATGTCGAGGCGGAGGATCGGATCATCGATATTCCCGCCGGCCGGATCAGTCTGGGAATGCTGCCCGAACCGCCGGAAGGATATGTCATCGACAAGGTGGATATTCTGCTTCGTCTTGTGCGTGTGGAGCCGGAGAAACAGGCTCCTCGAGGGTACGGTTCCGCATGTCGCGATGAGCCTGAACGCCGGGGATTGAGGGATGGAAACCTGAAATGACGACCTTCTGGAGAGCCGCCCGCGCCTGTGCGCCGGGCGCGCATTCAAACCCGTTCATCGCCCTATAGCGGCGCAGTCGGCGTCCGCTTTGTGAAAGCCGTCACAGATTTTGGAAATTGCGGCCCGCCTTTCCGGATGGAGGCGGAATGAGCCGCCTTGTCTCGTCCGGCAAACGGCAATGAAAGGAAATCCAAATGCTTACCATTGGTGCAAGACTGCCCGCATTCGACCTCCAGGCGGTTATCTCCACTGATCCGGCCAATGCTTTTATGCGCATCAGCGACACGAGCAGCGCCGGCAAGTGGAAGGTCATCTTCTTCTGGCCAAAGGACTTCACATTCGTCTGCCCGACCGAAATCGCGGCTTTCGGCAAGCTCAATCCGGAGTTCGCAGATCGCGATGCGGTCGTCTACGGTGTCTCGACCGACAGTGAATTCGTCCACCTCGCCTGGCGGCAGAGCCACGCGGATCTCAAAGAATTGCCGATCCCCATGCTATCGGACATCAAGCGCGAGTTGACCGCGGCTTTCGGCGTGCTGCATCCCGTGGAAGGCGTTGCGCTGCGCGCCACCTTCATCATCGATCCTGAAGGCATCATTCGCTTCGTCACGGTCAACGATCTCGGCGTCGGGCGCAATCCGCAGGAAGTGCTGCGGGTGCTCGATGCGCTTCAGACCGACCAATTGTGCCCATGCAACTGGCAGAAGGGCGACGACGTCCTGAAGGCCGCATAAGCGAGGGTCGAGCATGAAACAGGTTTCAACCCCAGGCGGAACGCAGGCCTTTGCCGCATCGCGTTCCCGAGACTTCGTCGTCATCGATGGCGGCGACCGATATTGGAAGAGGCTGACCGAGCGGGCCAATATGGCCTATTCGCAAGGGGAAATTTCGCTTGCGCGCGGCATTTATGGCGATGCGCTGGCGGAAGGGGAGCGGCTGTTTACCGCCGCCCTCGAAAAGCCCTGCCACTATCCAGCGCCGGTCATCTACAACGTCTCGTGCCATAATCTTGCGGAACTGGAGAATGGTGAGGGCAATTATCTGGAGGCGGAAGGGCTTTACCGGAGAGCTTACGAGCGGCTTCTTGAGGCCGCCCGGTCATCCTCCTCGCCAATGGCGATGCGGGTCGCCTGCGTGCAGCATCTCAAACAGGCGCTCGCAGCCCTTGCACATCATCTCCGGTCGCGGGGGCGTGACGACGGGGTGATCGACCGTGCGGTTCAGGAGGCATATGGCACAGCCTTTGCAGTCTTCCGTGCGGCCCGCCATGCGGAGCAGGCGGGCGACGATTGCCCGCATTGCCCGATCATTCCGTCATGACGATGAAAGCCCACTCTCAAACACATCAGGATAATGCAACGTGAATACGCTAGACGATACGATGAAATCTTTTCTCGCCAAACAGCTGCCGATCCAGTCGACGGTCAGCAAGGACGGCTTGCCGGATATCGGGCCGAAGCGCTCGCTCAGGGTCTATGACGACAGGACGCTGATCTACAATGAGAATACCGGCGGTCAAACGCTGCAGAACATCCGTGACGGCTCGAAGATCGCCGTCGCGGTCATAGACCGGGAAGCGCTCGACGGCTATCGCTTCGTCGGCCGACCGGAGATTTTCACCGAAGGGGCTCCGTTTCAGAATGCCCTGGGTTTCGCCGGCAAGGCGGGAATGAAAGAGCCGAAATGCGCCGTGCTTATCCATCTGGAGGCGATTTATACGCTGCGGTCCGGCCCTGATGCGGGCAAGAAACTCTCAAATCCCGAATAGGCGGAAACCTCTGCCGATCATAACGGCCCGCATTTTTCGAATGTGGGCCGTTTAGAGGCCGGCAATGTTGCGGCCGATATGGCGCAGGATGCTTTTGAAGAGTTTTACTTCGGCCGGGTCGAGGCCTTCGATTGCGGTTTTTTCGAACATGGCGGCGATGGGCATGAGTTCATCGGCCAGTTCCTCCCCCTTCGGGGTGAGGGTGATGCGCACGATGCGCGCATTGTCGAGCGGCCGTTCGCGGCTGACGAGGTTACGCCGGACCATCAGCCCCACAAGCCTAGACAGCGTAGAGATCTCCACCGATACCATGTCCGAAAGCTCGGTCAGCGTCTTGCTCTCCTGCTGCCGCAGCGTCGCCAGCACGCGATACATCGGCAGGGTGATGTCATAGGAGGCCAGTCTTACGGAAAAGCGCTCGCCAAGCCGAACGCCCACCCAGTTGAGCAGGTAGGGTACCGAATCGGTGAATTGATAGGACACGAGCAAATCCCCGTTTGAGAACCATCTGCGCAGATGCTGATGTGCGCCTATCGGCTGTACCGGCACAATCCATCCGTTTCAATAGCTTCGCCCCATAAGACGGGGGAATGCGGCGTTCTGCCTTTCACAAAAAATGACGAAAAACATTTGCATTGACAAATGTTGCAAACGCAAATAAATAAGAATGCAGGATTTGGGAGGATCTCATGACATCAGCATTGTTTGGCCTGAGCAGCCTTGCGCCTGAAGGCGTCGGTCAGAATTTCCGTTCAACGATGCGTCGTTTTCCGGCGACTGTGACGGTTATCACGGCCTGTGCTTCGGGTGATCAGCGCGATCACGGCATGACGGTCACGGCCGTCACTTCGGTCTCGATGGAGCCGCCGTCCCTGCTGGTTTGCCTCAACAATCGCACCCTGCTGCATGAACTGCTGCTGTGCCGGCCCGATTTCATCGTCAATGTGCTGACGCAGGATCAGATTGCCCTGTCGGATGCCTTCAGCGGCAAGGTGTCGCCGGAAGAGCGTTTCCGTGACGGTCAATGGCAGCGCCACGACAATGGCGTTCTCTATCTGCCCACGGCCCATGCCGCCATCGCCTGCCGCCGGGTCGCGGCGATGCCCTACGGAACCCATACCGTTTTCATCGGGCAGGTTGTTTCGGCCGATGTCAGCGAGACGACACGGCCACTGCTTTACGAAAACGCCCAATATTGCGCCGCAAGCCCCGCGAGCCTGCCCGCCTGATCACTGCCGCCCAGATAATCCCGGCGAGATAACGCCTGGCCAGTAAAGTCCGGAAGGAGACAATCATGAACGATATGAGCCATGCGCCGCTGCCGGCGCAAACGAACCCGCGTGCCCGCCTCGCAAGCCGCGTTACCGGCATAGCCGATCTTTTCCGGGCGAGCGCCAGACAGACGGAGGAGGCCCGGCGCGTTCCGGCCAGCCACATCGAGGCGCTTCGTGGCATCGGTTATTTCGATATCGTCAAGCCCCGCGCCTTCGGCGGCAAGGGCGGAGATTTCGCCGAGCTGGTCGAGGCCAATATCGAGCTTTCAGCCGCCTGTGCTTCGACTGGCTGGGTCGCCGGCCTGCTGTCGGCCCATCAATGGCTGCTGGCGATGTTTCCGGAAGAGGCGCAGGCCGATGTCTGGGGTGAAAACCCCGATGCACTGCTGTGCGGCTCCTATGCGCCGGTGAAGATGGCGGAAACGGCCGATGGCGGTTACCGCCTGAGCGGCAAATGGGCCTTCGCCTCGGGCTGCGAAAACGCGCAATGGTCCCTTTGTGCCGCCATCCTTCCGCCGCAGGGGGAAGGAAAGCCGGTTCCAGCCTTCCTGCTCGTTCCCGCCGGGCAATATCTGATTGAAGACACCTGGCACGTGGTGGGCCTGGCCGGCACGGGTTCCAAGACGCTCGTTCTCGACGATGTCGTCGTTCCCAAGCACCGGGTTCTGACCTTTCCGGACGCCACCAGCGGAAAGACGCCCGGCGGACATTATTATGCGGAGGAAGGCCTGTTCAACATGCCGCTTCTAACCGGTATTCCCTCCTGTCTCGCGGCGGCAGGCGTCGGTGCGGCCAGGGGCGCGCTTGCCGCTTATGTCGATCACGTCGGCGGCCGGGTGACGCGCGGTGCTGTGGCTGGCGGCAATAATCGCATGGCCGAATTTCCGACCATCCAGCTGCGCGTTGCGGAAGCAGCGGCGAGCGTCGATGCGGCTTGCGAAATATTGCTGCGCGATGTTGCCCGCGCACAGGCGCTCTCGCAGGCAAGGATCGAAGGCCGGGCGGAATTTACGGTGGATGACCGTCTTCTCAGCCGTCGCGGCCAGTCCTTTGCGGTGTCTCTCGCCCTGCGCGCCGTGCAGGCGCTCAACGACTCCACCGGCGGCGTCGGGCTCGATCTCTCCAACCCGGTGCAGCGGGCGTGGCGGGATGCGAATGCGGTCGGTCGCCATATCAGCATGAACTGGGACGCCGTGGGCACCATGATCGGCCAGAGCATGCTCGGGCTGGAACCCAAGGGCCAATATTGATCGCCTCTAAGGCGGCAAATCAAAGAGTGAATTCGGAGGAAACCACATGCAAGGCAAGGTCGCTCTCGAGGAGCATTTCGCAATCCCGGAAACGCTTCAGGATTCGGCCGGGTTCGTACCCGGCGACTACTGGAAGGAATTGCAGCACCGCCTGCTCGACATTCAGGATACGCGCCTGAAGCTGATGGATGCGCATGGCATCGAAACCATGATCCTGTCGCTGAACGCGCCGGCGGTGCAGGCCATTCCCGACAGGAAGAAGGCGATCGAGATCGCGCGGCGGGCAAATGACGTTCTCGCAGAAGAATGCGCCAAGCGGCCGGATCGTTTCCTCGCCTTCGCAGCCCTGCCGTTGCAAGACCCGGATGCGGCGACGCAGGAGCTTCAGCGCTGCGTCAACGATCTCGGTTTCGTCGGCGCGCTCGTCAATGGTTTCAGCCAGGAGGGCGATGGCCAGACGCCGCTTTATTACGACCTGCCGCAATATCGCCCGTTCTGGGGCGAGGTGGAAAAGCTCGACGTGCCCTTCTACCTGCATCCGCGCAACCCGCTGCCGCAGGATTCGCGCATTTATGACGGCCATCCCTGGCTGCTCGGCCCCACCTGGGCTTTCGCGCAGGAAACGGCTGTCCATGCGTTGCGTCTGATGGCGTCCGGCCTGTTCGACGAGCATCCGCGCCTCAATATCATTCTCGGGCATATGGGCGAGGGCCTGCCCTACATGATGTGGCGCATCGACCACCGCAATGCCTGGGTGAAGCTGCCCCCGCGTTACCCGGCCAAGCGCCGTTTCGTGGATTATTTCAACGAGAATTTCCACATCACCACCTCGGGCAATTTCCGCACCCAGACGCTGATCGACGCCATTCTGGAAATCGGTGCGGATCGCATCCTGTTTTCCACGGACTGGCCCTTCGAGAATATCGACCACGCTTCCGACTGGTTCAACGCGACGACCATCGCCGAGGCAGACCGGGTGAAGATCGGCCGCACCAATGCGCGCCGCCTGTTCAAGCTCGACGGGCGCTGAACCATGCAGCCCTTCGTCTATATGGCCGCTCCCGCCCGAATCGTCTTCGGCGCGGGCAGCTCGGCGGGCGTGGCGGAAGAAATCCGCCGCCTCGGCCTGTCGCGGGCGCTGGTGCTTTCCACGCCGCAGCAGAAGGGCGACGCGGAGGCGCTTGCCGCCCGGCTCGGCCGGCTTGCCGTGGGTGTCTTCTCCGATGCGGCCATGCATACGCCGGTCGAGGTGACGAAAAACGCGGTCGAAGCCTATCGCGCCACCGGAGCGGATTGCGTTGTGGCGCTCGGCGGCGGTTCCACCACCGGTCTCGGCAAGGCCATTGCGCTGCGCACCGATGCGGCGCAGATCGTCATCCCGACCACCTATGCCGGCTCCGAAGTGACGCCCATTCTCGGCCAGACGGAAAACGGGGTGAAGACCACCATGCGCGGGCCGGAAATCCTGCCGGAAGTGGTGATTTACGATGCGGAACTGACGCTTGGATTGCCGGTCGCCATCAGCATGACGAGCGGGCTGAACGCCATGGCGCATGCGGCGGAGGCGCTTTACGCGCAGGACCGCAATCCCATCGCGAGCCTGATGGCGGTTGAGGGGCTGCGAGCGATGATCGAGGCGCTTCCCGGCGTGAAAGCTGGGCCGCAGGATGTCAAAGCACGCGCGACCGCGCTTTATGGTGCGTGGTTGTGCGGCACGGTGCTTGGCGCCGTCGGCATGTCGTTGCATCACAAGCTTTGCCACACGCTGGGCGGCAGTCTCGATCTGCCGCACGCGGAAACCCATGCGGTGCTTCTGCCGCATACAATCGCCTATGTGGAACAGGCGGTGCCGGATCTGCTCGCGCCGCTTGCTTCTCTTGTGGGCGGCAGGGCAGGGGCGGGGCTCTACGATTTTGCCGCCCGGCTTGGCGCGCCGTCGAGCCTTGTCGCTCTCGGGGTCCGGGCGGACGATCTCGACCGCATGGCGGAGCTTGCAACGGCCAATCCTTACTGGTGCCCGCGGCCAATCGAAAAAACTGCGATCCGCGACCTTTTGCAACGCGCCTTCGAGGGCGCGCGGCCGGAGTGATGGGAGGAGGAGACGATGGATATGAAGATGAGCAATGATGACGGCTACTTCGTCGAGGAACGTTCGGCTGAAACCGTGATCGCGCGGATGCGCGACTGTGACGATCCGCGTCTGAAGGAAATCATGGCGGTGGTGACGCGCAAGCTGCACGAGGCGGTGAAGGAAATCGAACCGACCGAGGAGGAGTGGATGAAGGCCATTCATTTCCTCACCGAGGTCGGCCAGATCTGCAATGAATGGCGGCAGGAATGGATCCTGTTTTCCGATATTCTCGGCGTCTCCATGCTGGTCGACGCCATCAACCATCGCAAGCCGAGCGGCGCGTCGGAATCGACCGTTCTCGGCCCCTTCCATGTCGCGGATGCGCCGGAAATGCCGATGGGTGCGAATATCTGCCTCGATGGCAAGGGTGAGGATATGGTGGTCACGGGCCGTATCCTCGATACCGAGGGAGCGCCGGTCGCCGGCGCGCGTATCGATGTCTGGCAGGCCAATGACGAAGGTTTTTATGACGTGCAGCAGAAGGGCATCCAGCCCGATTTCAACCTGCGCGGCGTCTTCATCACCGGCGAGGACGGGCGCTACTGGTTCCGGGCCGCCAAGCCGAAATATTATCCGATCCCCGATGACGGTCCGGTCGGGCAGTTGCTGCGCGCCATGGGGCGTCATCCCTACCGGCCGGCGCATCTGCATTATATCGTTTCGGCCGAAGGCTTCACCACGCTCGTCACCCATATCTTCGATCCCGACGATCCCTATATCCGTTCGGATGCGGTTTTCGGGGTGAAGGAAAGTCTGCTCGCCGATTTCCAGCGGGTGGAGGATGCGCAGAAGGCGCGGGACCTGGGTTTCATCGGCGACTGGTTCTGGTTGGTGAACCACGATTTCGTGCTCGCCCGATGAGCGGCGGGAGCGACCGAACCCGGCTTTACGTGCGTTTCGCCGAAAGCGATCCCGCTGCGGCCGCGCAACGGGCGGCGCAGATAGAGGCTCACAAGGCCCACCTGCGCAATGGCGAGGCGATGGCGGAAGGGTTCAAGATTCTTGTCTCCGGCCCGATGAGCGCGATTGCCGACGGCCCATCCGCCGCCCTCATTATTGTGCAGGCGCGCTCGATCGAAGATGTCATCGCCTTCAGCGATGCCGATCCATTCGTCATTCACGGTGTTTATAACCGCATTCATATTTTGAGCTGGACGCCGACGCTGTCGACGATTTCCGGGCTGGGGCCTGGCTGAATTTCGTCGGCGCGATGCGCCTGGCATTTGTTAATATTTCATTTGCAATTTTTGCAAATGCAACATTTAATCGAAGGCGGGTGATGCTGGCGATATGTGCTTGACAGGAGCAGGGCACATATCAGTGTGGAGCATGCCGGGCACTCACGGAGGATATCGCAGGAACGGGAGACGTTTATCCATACCGGATGGCGCGTTCATGCGTGAAAGGGAGGAACATGTCCACGAATTATCTGAGCGCCGCGTCAGCGCGGACGAAGAACCCGGCCGGCGTTATTGCGACATGCGGCCTGATGATCATGTTTGACGGATACGATCTGGTCGTTTACGGCGCCGTCGCACCGGCACTCTTGAAAGAAAGCGCATGGGCGCTCAACCCGGCCATGGTCGGGCGTGCCGCCGCGCTGACGCTGGTGGGCATGCTGCTCGGCGCGCTATTTGCCGGCACCATGGCCGACCGCATCGGCCGCCGCAAGGTGGTTCTTCTCAGCCTCGCCGGCTTTTCGGCGATGATGATCGCCTCGGCCATGACGCCGAATTTTCTCGCCTTCGAAATCACGCGCTTCTTCGCCGGTCTCGGGCTTGGCGCGCTTTTGCCGACGGTCACCGCGCTGGTGCTGGAATTTTCGCCGCCGCATCGCAGGGCGCAGGCCAATTCCCTGTCTTTCCTCGGTTATCTTATCGGCGGCATCATTTCCGGCGTCATGGGCATCCTTCTTCTGGAGACCTATGGCTGGCGGCCCTTGATGCTGATCGGCGGCCTGCCGCTTATTCTTCTGCCGATCTTCATGCGGTTCCTGCCGGAATCGCCTGAATGGCTGGCAAGCAAGGGCCGGCAGGCGGAGGCCGACGGCATTTGCGACAGCTACGGTCTGCAACGCATCGTGCCGCATGCGAAAATTCAAAAGGGCGGCGTCGGCGCGCTGTTCTCGGAAGGCCGGCTGCTTTCGACGCTGAATGCATGGGGCATCCACTTCTGCTCGCTGCTTCTCACCTTCGGCATGGTCAACTGGTTGCCCACCATCATGAACAAGATGGGTTATGATATCAGCTCGGCGCTCAGCTTTTCCGTCATGCTCAATGTCGGGGCTGCGATCGGCATTCTCATCGGCGGGCGGTTTGCGGATAAGGGCAACGTCAAGGTGGTCGTGGCGATCCTGTTTGCCATCGGCGCCGCCTCGATCTTCGCCCTGACGGTGAACAAGGGTCCGCTTCTTTATGCCTTCGTCGCCCTTGCGGGTGCGGGCACCATCGGCACCCAGATTCTCGCCAATGTTCTGGTGGGACGGCTCTACCCCGTTCATATTCGCGGCACGGGTCTCGGCTTCTCGCTGGCGGTTGGGCGGCTCGGCGGCATTGCCGGTCCGATGATCGGCGGCCTCGTGCTGCAGCGGGGTCTGGCGCCCGAGTGGAATTTCTACATTTTCGGCTCGGTCGCAGTTGTGGGGCTGATGCTGACGGTATTGACCCTGCTTTACCGCACCTCCGGTGACGCGCGGGCTTGATGAACGAAACGTCAGGCCGCGGAGGACTGAAATCCGCGGCCGGAGCATTTCCGCCAAAGCTGCCGAGCGGTTTTACGCCCGGAATAATGACTTTAACGCATCACGCCTTGCGGGAAACCGGCGCGATTGTCGCCATCTGTTGCAACGTCCGTTCGTTGATGCGTTTGGCCCGCGCCAGCGCATCGTCGCGATCTTCCGGCAGTGTATAGGTCATATAGGACAGCGAGGTTTCGAGGTCGTTGTTGTTATGTCCGAGAATGGCGGCGAAGTAGCTGTTCTTGGTCACATGCGGCGGCGCGAAATTGTGAAAGGCCACCTCGGCATAGAGGTGTCGGAGGCCATAGGGCTTGGGAAGCTCTTCCTTCGGCCAGAGATCCTCGAACAGGTTAAAAACCGTGTCCCGGAGCAGCAGGCGGGTTTCCGACGAAAAATCGTCGATCGACATGCCGTGCCACAATTTTCCCTGTCCGCTTTCGCGCAGGCGCCTATAGGCGGCCAGAATGGTTTCCGAGCGGGCAAGCACCGGGATTTCATAGGTAATCCCGAATTTCGTTCCTTCGCCCTGTTTCGTCTTGGCCTGGCCGTTGAACAGGAGGCTCCATTTCGAGACGCCCTTGCCATAGGGGGCAGGTGAAAATTCCGCCTGGGTGAAGACCTCGTAGGGGCGGCGTCCCGTCATGCCGATCAGGCCGATGCCGATCATCAGGGGATCGGCGGACAGGAGCTTATCGGCGCAAATCTTCAGAACCTGCCGGTAATTCTCGAAGGTGATCAGCGCGCCGTGCTTTCTGGCGATCTTCTCCATCTTCACCCGGCGTGCATCGTCATACATCGCGGCATCGCCGGTGGCGATCTTCAGCATCGGGTGGTCGTCGCCGAAGGCCTCGCGGATGGCGTTACGATATTTGGTGATGTAGGAGATGATCGTGGTCTGGGCTCTGCCCTTCATGGTGCTGATTTCAGCATTCCACAGGGTCTGCATCTCTTCTTTCGTTCCCATGCCGTTCATCGCCGCAATGAAATCCGCGATGCGCAGCAGAACGGTTGGCTTGCGGCCGGCGGTATTGAACTCCGCCCGTTCGATTTTTTCGACGATGGAGGTCGCCACGCCGGTTTTCGTATAGTCGGCGCGCGCGATATAGGTGTTCAGCCGCTCGCGCAGCTTCTTCATGTTGCAGATGGCAAGCGGCGTGCTCTTGACGCCGAACTCGGCCTTCAGCGCATTGCGATATTTCATGATGTAGAGTTCGAGCGTCTTTTCGGTGCGGCCATTGTCGAAATGGTAGCGGACCTCGGCATCCCACAGATCACGGATTTTTCTGTTGCGCAGCGTGTCATCGCTCTTCATCGCCTCTTTGACCTGGCCGACGAAATGATCGATGCGTTCCACGAGGACTGGTGTTTTCGTCTTTCGCTTTGAAGCGGGCATGCGGCGGCTCCCTGAACCCGTCCGGAAATATAAAATCCATGGTTGGCGATCAACAGCAGCACGGTTGCGGAAATGTGATGAACATCCACTGCAGGCCGGTTTCTTTTGAATAATAGTTTAAGCGATTCCGCAAGCACGGCCGCGACGCGAAGAAGCATCGGCGATGCATTCGCCGTCAAAGATCATCCTAGACGCGGGATTTCGGCCTGTGATGATGCAGGCTATTTCGGCAGCCGGGTCTTCAGCGAGGTCACGATACGCTTGGCCAGCTCCTCGTAGTCCTCGTCAAAATGGTGGCCGCCCTCGATGCCGACCGCTTCCACGCCCTTGGCTTTCAGGCCGGGGCAGGGGTCTTCATCTTCTTCTTCCGTGCCATAGATGCATTGCACCAGCTTCGGATCGATCTTGGCGATGTCATCCACCGTCTTGCCGCCCTTGCCTTCACCGGCAACGCCAAGCCAGCCTTCGACGGAAATCTCGAAATCCACTTCGGTCGAAAGTCCCATCAGGGTCAGTTGCACGACATGCGACTTGTCGCGGTCCGGCAGCAGATTATAGGTGGCGGGAAGAATATCGGCACCGAAGGAATAGCCGATCAACACCACATTGCGCACTTTCCATTCCTTGCGATAGGTGTCGATGATGCGGCCGAGATCTGTGGCGACTTCCTGCGGTTTCTTTTCCTTCCAGAAATAGCGGAGCGAATCGACGCCGATGACGGGTATGCCTTCCTTCTGGAAGGCGCCGCCCACTTCCTCATCGAGATCGCGCCAGCCGCCGTCGCCGGAATAGATCACCGCCATGGTGTCCATCACCGGGCTGGTTTCCAGAACCTTGATCGGCAGGCCGAGCGGGCTGTCGGTGTCGCCTGCGGCGTCGATCTGGTCGGACAGGGTCTGGGTCAGAACCTCGTCCGCCTTGTCATCCACATCCGTCACGTCGATATCGGGATGCAGCTTGACGAGCGCATTGACGTGGTCGCGGCCCTTCTGATCCGCGGCAGGCGTGAACAGCACGCTGACGGGAGCGGGCAGCGGGCCGTCGGTCAGGCCATAGACCGTTTCGCCATCCGCCTTGTCCTTGGTGGCGGGGGTGCAGAGGATTTTCTCAAGCGGCAGGCCGGCCTTGGGGTCGACGGCAATGGCTTCCCGGACGGTGGAGACGGGGCTCTGCGCAATCATCGCCAGCGCCAGCGCTCCGCCCTTGCCGATGCCGGTGAGGATGGGCTGGCGATAGCTGCTCGTGCCGGCGGTGCGCTGAATCTGCTGCGAGAGCGACTCGATGTCCGAGATCATATAGATGCACTCGTCATCATCGGCCTCGAGCGCCTTCAGATATTCCTTGAAGTCGATGCCGACCACTGCTGCGCCCTTTTCCACCAGCGCTTTGGCGCGGGTTTCATCGGCGGCCGTCCATCCGTCCGCATCGGAAATCAGGAAGACGCTGGCAAGAATATCGCCGTCCGGCACCATGATGTGCCCGGCGGGGATCATGCCGGTCTCGTAAGCGGGCTTGTCCTGCGCGAAAACGGCGCAAGAAACAAACAAGGGGGAGACGAACAGGGCGGAGGCGGCAAGAACCGCTTTCAGCATGCTGGATTTTCTCATTTTCCGATCACTCCTCTGACGCCGCCGCTGATGAGAACCGTCGCATCCATCAGCGCCAGAGCGGCGTCTGCGCCGTTCTGCACGGCAAGGTAACGCGGCTCCCATTTCGGGTGGAACTTCGCCTTGAAGGCGCGAAGTCCCTTGAAGTTGTAGAACCGTTCGCCGTGCTCGAACAGCGTGCTGCCGATGCGGTCCCAGACGGGGGCGGCGTCGCGTTTCGACATGCCGGACATGGGGGCCATACCGAGATTGAAGCTCTCATAGCCCGCCTCGCGCAGATATTGCATGATGCTGACGAAGAGAAAATCCATCGAGCCGCGCGGCGCATCCGGCGAAAACCGCATGAGGTCGACGGTGGCTTCCTTTTTCGTGTCCGTCACCATTAGATTGGCGAAGGCGGTGATCTTTCCATCCTTGCGCAGCACGGCGACGGGTTGCGACAGGATGTAATCCGGCTCGAAAGCGCCAAGCGAGAAGCGCTTTTCCCGGGTATTGTGGTGGGCGAGCCAGCCATCGGAGACCTGTTTCAGCTCATCCAGAATATCCGCCACCTGCGCCTGCTCGACCACCTCGAAGGTCAATCCGTCGCGCGCGCCGCGGCTCAGCGACTGGCGAAGATTGGCGAGCTTGCCGCCCTTCAGTTCGAATGCGGTGAGATCGACCAACGCCAGTTCGCCGAGCTTGAAGGCGCGCAGGCCCGCATCGGCGCAATAGGAGAGGAGGAAAGGCGAAATCTGATAGAAGGCGGCGCGCGCGCCGGCGCCACGGGCGGCTTCCACGAATTGCCAGACCAGATCCGGAAAATCATCCTCGTCGCCGACCGGATCGGCGAAGGCGATCCATGAACGGCCCTGAATGCCATACATGATGAAGGCGTTGCCGCTTTCGGAGAACATCACGTGTTTGTCGCCCATGCGCACCAGATTGGCGTCGGCTGCATCCTGTGTCATGACGATGCCGGTCGCACTCGTGACGTCGTCGGCCTTGATGGCGTCCGGCCTGAAGGCCACCGGCCGCATCAGGCTGAAGATGGCGATGGTGGAGGAGGCGAGCACGAGGCCGAGAAGGGCGCGCAATCCGCGCGGCGCTTCCTCGGAAAATTCGAACTGCCACCATAATGTCTGGCTGTAATCCGTATCGCGATAGACGAAGAGCAGGATTGTCGCCGCGCCAGCAATGATGACGGCCATGGCGGCGAGCCAGCTTGGCCCAAGCGCCTGCTTCACCAGCGAGGCATGGCGGTTGAAGCTGCGCATATTGACGGAAAGGGCCGCGATGAAGACGCCAAGAATGGCGGCTTCGAACACGGCGATGGCCTTGAGGAGCGAGAGGACCAGCGCCAGCGAGGCGGCCACCAGCGCAATCCACCAGGCGCCGTCAAGCCGCTGCCCGAGGCCGCGCGAGGCGACGACAAGCACGAGGCCGAGAATGCTTGTGAGAAAATGCGCCGCCTCGACGATGGGAAGCGGTACGAAATTGGAGAGGAAATCCAGATTGCTGTCCGGTGTCGGCGTCACACTCGAGAAGATCAGCATGGTGCCGAGGATCATCGCGAAGGTCGATAGCAGCGGCGGCGCGAGCCTGACGGCAAGCTGGCTGATATCGGAGACAACAGGCTTTGCCGCGAACTGCTTCATCTCCGAGACGAGCATCACCAGAATGGCCACCACCAGCGGCAGCACGTGATAGATCACGCGGTAAAGAACGAGGCTTCCAAGCAGCTGATCGACGCTGATGGCGTTGCCCAGCCCCGCAACCATGACGGTTTCGAAGACGCCAAGGCCAGCGGGCACATGGCTGAGGACGCCGAGGCCGACGGCGGTGGCGTAGATGGCGAAAAATGTCGGCCAGCCGAGATGCGTGTCGGGCAGGAGGACATAAAGCACGGAGGCGGAAGCGGCGATATCGAAGGCGGAGACGAGGAACTGGCGTGACGATGTCCGGCTGTCCGGGAGACGAAGCCGCCATGCGCCGAGCCGGATGGCATGCCCGTTGCGCCCGACATAGGCCGCCGCCACGAGAACCGCGATTATGGCAAGCGCTGCACCCCTGAGAATAGCGGCATCGACGCCGATGATGGCGGCGATGCGCGGTGCGACGATGAAGGTGGAGATGGCGCTGACCGAAAGCAGCCCAAGCCCGAAGGACAGCGTGACGAAGGCGATGACGCGGGCGATTTCGCCGGGTGACAGACCCAGCCGGGAATAGGCGCGAAAACGGATGGCGCCACCGCTCAAGGGGCCGAAACCGGCAGTATTGCCAATGGCATAGGCCGCAAACGCAGTTGCCGCCATGGGCGGAAAGGGCAGCTTGCGGCCGATATATTCGATGGCATTGGCGTCGTAGAATATCAGCGCCAGAAAGCTGAGCGCGGTGAAGACGATGGCGAGCAGCACCGCCGAGGCTGAGGTCTGTGTCAGCGCATCGATGACGTCGTCATAGCGGACTTCGGAGGTCAGGTGATAGATGGCGAAAGTCATCATCACGAAGACCAGCGTAATGGCGATCGCGGTCAGATAGGGGCGGTTTCTGGCAAAAAAGCTTTCAACCGCGGATTCCGTAACATCGGTTTGTGTAATTTCGCTCTTGTCTGCCATTTACTTTGCCCAGCGCCAGTTCCTGTTGGCGAACCACAGGATTGTGTCGCTAATTCGTTTCGGTTGAGGAAATGTGATTAGCAGAAAAGCATGAAGTGTCGATGTGAAGTTTATGTCCGATCATGCGTGAATTTCACCGGGTTTGGGGCGGAAAATGCAACTATGGAATGCATGATTGACGGGATTGTTCCGAATGACGCCAAATTGACCGTTGCGGTTGCTTGGTGGTGCCGTTTGATGCGACTACACGCTCCTTTCGATTGAAGGAGATGCCAATGAACACGCCCACAAGAATAGTCGTTTCGCTCGTCGTCGCCCTCGTGGCGGGCGGCGGATACATGGCGGTGGATAAGATGCGCGGCGCCGAATGGGTCGTTTCGCCGGAACAGATCGCGGAGGCCAAGGCGAAAGGGCAGATGGGTTATGAATCCCGTCCGGGCACCGTGACCGTATTGCCGATCCGCAGCGAGACGGCGGATGTGCTGCCGATGAAATGGGCGATGATCGGTGTCGTCGCCGGACTTCTGGCCTTCCGGGCGACCGGCAAGAAAAAAGCGGCAAAGGCTTAAGGGCCCGCCGCTTGATGTCTCCGGCGTCCTGCGCCGGAGATAAATTGCAATATGCCTCACGCGCCCCAGGTTTTTTCCAGCACGCGGATCCAGTTGCCGTGGCAGATTTTGGCAAGCGCCTCGTCGTCATAACCACCCTTGCGCAGGGCTTCGACCAGCAATTGCAGATCGGCTGCGTCCTTCATGGCGGCGGGAATGGTGGTGCCGTCGAAATCCGAACCGAGCGCGACGTGATCGATGCCGATGCGGTTAACGATATAGTCCACGTGGCGGACGAGTTCGTTGAGATCGGTATCCGGATTTTTCACGCCGTCCTGCCGCAGGAACAGAACGCCGAAATTGATGCCTGCGAGGCCGCCCGTGTCACGGATGGCGTCAAGCTGCCGATCCGTCAGGTTGCGGCTGTGATTGCACAGCGCATAGGCGTTGGAGTGCGAAGCCACCAGCGGCGCGTCGGAAATCTTCGCGATATCCCAGAAACCCTGCTCGTTCATGTGCGACAGGTCGACCATGATCTTCAGTTCGTTGCAGGTCTTTATGAGCCGCTTGCCGGCATCCGTGAGGCCGGGGCCGATATCCGGCGTCGAGGGGAAACGGAAGGGAACGCCGTAAGCGAAGATGTTCGGGCGGCTCCAGACCGGCCCGAGCGTACGCAGACCCGCTTCGTAGAGAACGTGGAGCGCATCCAGATCGGCGCCGATCGCCTCCGCACCTTCGATATGGAAGACGGAGGCGAAAGCGCCTTTCGCCATGGCATCGCGGATATCGGCGGCCGTGCGGCAGACCTTGAGCGCGCCTGCGGATTGTTTCTCTGCCCGGAACAAAAGGCCGGCCATGGCAAGCGTTGCCTTCAGCGCATCCGCCTCGGTCGGTGTCGGGTAGTCGCCGTTAGCGTCCTTGTCCATGCTGGGCGAAGGCACATAAGCGGCGCAGAGGCCACCGGCCAGCCCGCCTTTCTTGGCGCGCGGCAGGTCGATGTGGCCGACGGTATCCCCTTCGATGAGAAGCGTTTCGGGGGAAGCATTGCCCGATCGCCATAACCGCAGAAGCACGTCGTTGTGGCCGTCGAAGACGGGTACGGTTTTTTGATCGGTCATGGTCATTCACCTTCGGAAATGGATTGCGCGGACGCGCGTGCGGACGAGTTTTCTGAATTGGTAGAGGAAAGGTCAAGGCGGGAGCAAATGCAATCCGTGCATAGGCTCTGCCAAATTTGGAATTGGTCGGGCCTCGTTTGCTCGTGGTAATCGCGGGAAAACATAAAAAAAATGACTGGATTGGGGCAAACCCACACCGTTTCCGAAAAATAAGGTCCGAAAGGGGATTTTCGATGATTTCAAGACGCAACCTGCTGATTGCCGGCGCTGCCGTTCCGTTCCTGTCCTATGCGCGCATTCCGGCTTTTGCCGCGACGCCGAAGGATATTCTGGTTGTCGCCCAGCAACTGGACAATATGACGAGCCTTGACCCGCATGAAGGTTTCGAAGCCGTCGGCGGTGAAATCATCTCCAACATGTATCAGAAGCTGGTGCGCGCCAACCGTGAGGATTCCACCAAGGTCGATCCCGTCATCGCCAAGTCCTGGGAAGCCGATGCGGACAGCAAGGTCTTCACCTTCACGATCGGTGACGAAGCGACCTTCGCGAGCGGCGCCAAGGTCACGGCGGAAGACGTTGCCTTCTCGCTGCAGCGCGCCATCAAGATGAACAAGAGCCCGGCCTTCATCATCAGCCAGTTCGGCTTCACGCCTGACAATGCCGAGACGACCATCGTTGCCGCCGACGACAAGACGGTGAAGCTGACGACGGCAAAGCCGACCGCCATCTCCTTCCTGCTTTATTGCCTTTCGGCCAATATCGGCGCGATCGTCGAAAAGAAGGCGGTTCTCGCCAATGCTTCGGGCGAAGACCTCGGCAATGGCTGGCTGCAGAAGAACAGCGCCGGTTCCGGCGATTTCGTCCTGCAGGCCTGGAAGCCGAGCGAAAGCGTCGCGCTCACCGTCAACCCGAACGGTCCTTACAAGGGCAATATCAAGCGCATCATCCTGCGCCATGTCACCGATCCGTCCTCCCAGCTTCTGATGCTGCAGAAGGGCGATATCGACATTGCCCGCGACCTGACCTCCGAGCAGCTGCGCACCGTCAAGGACGATGCGAATATCGAGCTGGAGCGCAAATCCATTGCCTCGCTGGTGCTGATCTCGCTCAACCAGGGCAATGAGAACCTTGCCAAGCCGCAGGTCTGGCAGGCCATCAAGTGGGCGCTGGACTACAAGGGCATGCAGGAAAACATCGTGCCGCTGACGCACGAAATCCACCAGAGCTTCGAGCCGAAAGGCTTCCCCGGCGCCGTCAACGACATTCCGTACCAGCGCGATGTCGAAAAGGCCAAGGCGCTAATGGCGGAAGCCGGTCTTGCCGACGGTTTCGAGATCAGCATGGATCACTATTCCGCCCAGCCCTATCCGGATCTGGCGCAGGCCATTCAGGCAAATCTTGCCGATATCGGCATCAAGGTGCGCCTGCAGTCGGCGGAAAACCGTCAGGTTCTGACCAAGATGCGCGCCCGCGAACACCAGATGGCGCTTTCCGCATGGGGCACGGATTATTTCGATCCGCATTCCAACGCCGATGTCTTCAACATCAACAAGGACAATGGCGACGACGCCAAGTCGAAGCCCTTCCTGTGGCGTTCGCGTTTCAAGAACGACGATTTCGCCGCCAAGGCGGAAGCCGCCCGTGACGAGAAGGACCCGGCAAAGCGCGTGGAACTTTATGAAGCCCTGCAGCGCGAGCACATGCAGAACAGCCCCTTCGTGTTCATGTTCCAGACCACGAAGACGGCCGCCTTCCGCAAGGGCGTATCCGGTTTCGAACTCGGTGTTCTCTCCGAGGGCAATTCCTACCACGATGCGAAGAAAGCGTGACATTGAACAAGCGCGTCAAAAGCATATCGTCGATACTGGGCAGCGTCATCCTGACGCTGTTCGGTTTGATGGTCATCACCTTCATGATCGGGCGCGTCATGCCTGTCGATCCCGTCATCGCGGCGGTCGGCGACAACGCGCCTGAAGACGTCATCGTGCGCGTGCGTGCGGAAATGGGCCTCGACCAGCCGCTGGTCGTGCAGTTCTTCCATTATGTCTCGCAGGTCCTGCACGGTGATTTCGGCAATTCCATCCTGACCCGCAATCCGGTCTGGGTGGATATTACCCGTGTCTTCCCCGCCACGTTCGAACTTGCCACGGCAGCGCTCATTCTTGCAGCCCTGATCGGCATTCCGCTCGGCGTCTGGGCCGCGGTGAAGCAGGGCAAGCTGACGGACCAGATCATCCGCGTCGTCTGCCTTGCCGGCCATTCGGTGCCGGTCTTCATGCTGGCGCTGATTTCGCTGCTGGTGTTTTACGCCACTCTTGGCGTCGCACCCGGACCGGGCCGGCAGGACATCATCTATGACGGCATGATCACGCAGGTCACCGGCCTGATGACGGTCGACACGCTGCTTGCCGGTGACTGGGACGCCTTTTACGACGCCATCGCCCATATGGTGCAGCCGGTCTGCATCCTTGCCTATTTCAGCATGGCCTATATCACCCGCATGACGCGCGCCTTCATGATCGACGCGTTGAAGGGCGAATATGTCATCACCGCCCGTGCCAAGGGGCTTTCGGCCATGACCGTGATCTGGGGACACGCCTTCCCGACGGTTGCCGTGCAGCTCGTCACGGTTCTGGCGCTCACCTATGCCGGCCTTCTCGAAGGTGCCGTGGTGACGGAAACCGTCTTCAGCTGGCCGGGCCTTGGCCAATATCTCACCGTCTCGCTCATGAACGCGGACATGAACCCCGTCGTCGGAGCAACCCTGTTGATCGGCCTGATCTATGTCGGCCTCAACCTGCTCGCAGACGTGCTTTACCGAGTAATGGATCCCCGCGTTCGATGATGTTAGCTAATTTCAGAAACTGGGCTCTGGATGAGACGCCGCATTCCCGCACACAGGCTGCCTGGGGAAACCGGTATCGCATCTGGCTGAACCTCAAGTCCAACCCGCTGGCGGTGATCGGTCTGACCATCATCGTCGTTTTCATCGCGCTGTCGCTGCTGGCGCCGTTCATCGCGCCTTATGATCCGGCCGCGCAGAACCTCGGCAATCGCCTTGCCTTCCCAAGTGCCGAGCACTGGTTCGGCACGGATGAGCTTGGCCGCGACATTCTTTCGCGCATCCTTTATGGCGGCCGAGTCACGCTTGGCATGGTCATCGCCGTCGTCGTTCTCGTGGCGCCCATCGGCCTCGCCATCGGCTGCATCGCCGGTTATTTCGGCGGTATCGTCGATACGGTGCTGATGCGGGTAACGGATGTGTTCCTGGCCTTCCCGCGCCTCATCCTCGCGCTTGCCTTCGTCGCGGCGCTGAAGCCGGGTGTCGAAAGCGCCATTCTCGCCATCGCGCTCACCGCATGGCCGCCCTATGCGCGTCTTGCCCGCGCCGAAACCATGACGGTGCGCGGCAGCGATTTCGTCGCGGCCTATCGCCTGACCGGCGCTTCCGCCTGGCGCATCATTGCGCGTCACATTGCGCCGCTCTGCGTGCCGAGCCTTATCGTGCGCATCACGCTCGACATGAGCTCGATCATCATCACCGCCGCAAGCCTTGGCTTCCTCGGCATGGGTGCGCAGCCGCCTTCGCCGGAATGGGGCGCGATGATCGCCACCGCCAAGCGCTTCATCTTCGAACAATGGTGGGTCGCCACCATTCCCGGCATCGCCATCTTCCTCGTTTCGCTCGCCTTCAACTTCCTTGGAGATGGCCTGCGCGACGTTCTCGACCCGAAGGGACATTGAGCCATGCTGGTCGAAATCGAAAATCTGAAGATCGCATTCCAGACCCGCACCAGCCGTTTCGAGGCGGTGCGTGGTGTTTCCATGAAGCTCGGCACAGAAAAGCTCGGCATCGTCGGCGAATCTGGTTCCGGCAAGAGCCTGACGGCGCGCGCGCTGATGAAGCTTCTGCCCTCCAATGCCGATATCCGAGCCGACAAGCTCGCCTTCGACGGCATCGATGTGCTGTCTGCCAGCGAAAGGCAGATGCGCCAGATCCGTGGCAAGCGGGCCGGCTTCATCCTGCAGGATCCGAAATATTCGCTGAACCCGGTGAAGACCATCGGCGCGCAGGTGGCCGAAGCCTGGCGCACCCACAAGGGCGGCAGCAAGCGCGCGGCCATGGAAGCGGCCATCGCGCTGCTCGATCAGGTGAAGATCCGCAATCCGCGTCAGGTCGCTTCCTCTTATGCGCATGAGGTTTCCGGCGGCATGGGCCAGCGCGTGATGATCGCCATGATGCTCGCGCCCGATCCGGAACTGCTGATCGCCGACGAACCGACCAGCGCGCTTGATGCGACGGTACAGGCGGAAATCCTGCGGCTGATCGAGGAGCTGGTGTCGGAACGCGGCATGGGCCTCATCCTCATCAGCCATGATCTGCCGCTCGTTTCGCATTTCTGCGACCGCGTGGCCGTGATGTATTCCGGCCGGGTGATGGAGGAGCTGAAGGCTTCCGAGCTTCTGAAAGCCGAACATCCTTATACGCAGGGACTGCTGAACTGCATTCCCTCGCTGACGCATCCGCGCGAGCGTCTTCCCGTTCTCAACCGTGATGCAGCGTGGTCCAGCCAATGATCGACGTCGACAATCTCCGTATCAAGTTCGGCGACCGCGAAGTGGTGAAAGGCGTCTCCTTTTCGGTTGAGAAGGGTGGCAGCTTCGGCATCGTCGGCGAAAGCGGCTCCGGCAAGTCTACCATCCTGCGGGCCATGGCCGGCCTCAATGAAAGCTGGGAAGGCCACATCGCCTTTGCCGGCAAGGATGCACCGCTGCGTCGCACGCCGGAATTCTTCCGGCAGGTGCAGATGGTGTTTCAGGACCCCTATGGGTCGCTGCATCCGCGCCAGACCATCGACCGCATTCTCAGCGAATTGCCGCTGGTGCACGGCATGGACAATATCGAAAAGCGCATCCAGCAGGCCTTGTCCGATGTGGCGCTGCCGCAGGCGGTGCGTTTCCGTTTTCCGCACCAGCTCTCCGGCGGGCAGCGCCAGCGTGTGGCGATTGCGCGTGCGTTGATTGCCGATCCGCAGGTGCTGCTGCTCGATGAGCCAACCTCGGCGCTCGATGTGTCCGTGCAGGCGGAAATCTTGAACCTGTTGCAGGACCTGCGTGCCGCGCGCAACCTCACCTATATTCTCGTCAGCCACAATCTGGCTGTTATCGCGCATCTGTGCCCGCAGGTTGGCGTGATGCTGAACGGGGAAATGGTGGAGCAGCTGAGTGCGGGTGATCTGCGTGAGGGCCGCACGAAACATCCGCATACGGAAGAGCTGCGCAGCCTGAGCATCCGGCTGGAAGAGCCGGCCTGACGGCCGGTCACCTAGCCTCCGTTACACATGGATCGAGCGGGGTGCCGCTCGCTTCTTCTCCCCCGAGGGGGAGAAGGTCGCGGCAGCGGGATGAGGGGGCAAGCTCTCCGAAATTCGGCAACGTCGCCCCCTCATCCGACCCTTCGGGCCACCTTCTCCCCCTCGGGGAGAAGAAACAAGCGGCGATGCCGGTGACAAAACCGTTGTCCTCGCGCGCTGCAATAGAGACACGAGACCGAACCATGCCACAGCAATTCGACTGGAACGCCGCTTCAACCCTTTCAGAGAGCTTCGTCTCGCAATGGGGGGGCAATGAGCCGGGTGGAGCGGTCATCGGTTTCGATCTCAACGGTATCCGTTTCGCCCATGCGGGCGGTGTCGAGAGCCTTTCGACATTCGCACCTTTCACGCCGCAGAGCGTGGTGCGTTATGCCTCCGTCACCAAACACGCTTTCTGCGCCATGGTGCTTGCCCATTCCCATCTGATCGGGTTGGACGATCCGCTCGGCAAGCATCTGCCGGAGCTGCAATCGCCGCTCCGTGAGGTGACGGTGGGGCAGGCGCTGGATATGAGTGGAGGCCTGCCGGATACGCGCGAATGCCTCTCGCTGCTCGGTCTTTCCGTTTACACTGAGACGAAGTCCGGCCCGCTTCTCGAATACCTGTCGCGGTCGACCCGGCTGAATTTCGATGCCGGCAGCGAGGTGTCCTATTCCAATACCGGTTATCGTCTGGTGGAAGCGGCGCTGGAGCGCCGGGGTTTCCGTTTTGACGATTTCGTGCAGACGCAGATTGCCGGCCCCTTCGGCGTGTTCCTGAAGGCGCCGGATGTGTGGAACGATCCGGTCGATGGCCTCGTGCCGGGTTACTGGAAAGCCGAAGACAACTGGCAGCTTTCGGCCGCCGGTCTGCATATTTCCGCTTCGGGGAGCCTTGCCGGCAGCGCCGAAGCGCTGACCCGCTGGCTGCAGGGGCTGATGCGGGGCGAGGGCAGTTTTGCGGGTGTTCTCGACAAGCTTTCTGCTGAACGTTCGTTGGCCGATGGGCGAATGAGCGAATATGGCCTCGGCCTGCGCTGGTCGCATCTCGGTGACAGGCGCTTCGTCGGTCATGGCGGTTCGCATCCGGGATACAAGACCTATTTCCTGCTCGATCCGGAAAACGGCACGGGTTTCGTCGTGGTGTCGAACCGTGAGGATACCAACGGCTTCAAGACCGCGCTGGAAAGCATGGCGGCTCTCACCGGCCTGCCTTTGCCCAAGCCCGCCGCCAGCCTGCCGGAAGGCCTTTACGTGACCGAAAGCGGGCCGTGGTGGCTGGAAATCAAGGGCAGCACATCCACCTTCATCGATGGTGACGATACGCTTTATGAAGATGTCGATGGCTGGGTATCGTCGCGTTCGGCATCGTCGCCCATGCGTTTGAGGCTTGAGGGCGGTGCGATTGTCGGTGAGGCCGGTCACGCCGCCCGCCGTTTCCTGCCGGTCGGCGATCATGCGGTGCCGGATGATCTTTCGGGGTCGTGGCGCTCCGATGAGGGCGCCGAATTTTCGATCAGCGGCTCCTCATTGATGATGGGCATCGGCCCGACGCGTCGCAGCATGCCCTTGAAGGCGCTCGGTAATGGTCGTTTCCTCTTCACGCTGATTGACGGGCCGTGGACGAAGCGCGTCTGCCTCAATCGTCTGGGCGATGACCGGATCGAGCTGGTTTCCAGCCGGGCGCGGATGATCGAATATTCAAGGGCTCTTTAAAAGAGTTTCATTCACATCCCATTGCTCCTAATAAAGACGCTTTCCGAATGAACGGATAGGATATTGTTGGTGGGAGTGTGAGCCGTGGAAGTCAAATGGCTCGAGGATTTCCTGGCGCTGGCCGGAACGCTCAATTTCTCGAAGGCGGCGGATGAGCGGCATGTGACGCAATCCGCCTTCAGCCGGCGCATCAAGCAGCTGGAAGCCTGGGTGGGCGCGACGCTGGTTGACCGCGCCTCCTATCCTTCCCGGCTGACCGAAGCGGGTGTGAAATTCGTGCCGGTGGCGCAGGAGACGCTGAAGCAGCTTTATCATGCCCGGCGCACGCTTCTTCAGGAAGAGGGGGCCGATGCCAGGACGGTGCGGCTGACGGCGTTGCATACCCTGTCCTTCACCTTCTTTCCCGACTGGCTGAAACGGGTGAACGAAAAGGCGGGACCGCTGTTTTCTGTGCTGAGGCCCGATTCCGGCAGCATGGAGGAAAACCTCAATTCGCTGGTGGACGGGCAGAGCGATTTCCTTCTGACCTATGCCCATCCCGAAGTGCCTATGCTGCTCGATGCGCAGACCTTCGAGTTCCGCGTGCTGGGTGCGGAAAACATCATTCCCGTTTCCGCGCCGGCGCAAGATGGTTCACCGCTGCATGAACTCGTGGAAAATGCGCGAAAACCCTTCGCCTATCTGGATTATGAAAAGGCCTCGTTCTTCGGGCCGTTGCTGCGCGATCTGCTCAGCGCGCGCCTGCCGCAATTCGAGCGGGTGCATGAGGGCAGCATGTCGGTGGGGCTGAAAGCCATGGCGATGGCCGGCTGGGGTGTCGCCTGGGTGCCGGAAAGTCTGATGCGGCAGGAGCTGGATAGCGGCGCGCTGGTGCGTGCCGCCGATGAGAGTTTCGATATTGCCGTCGATATCCGGCTCTATCGTTCCAAGGAGAACCGCCGGCCCGTGGTCGAGCGTATATGGGCGGTTCTCGAAGGCTGATGCTTGCTTAAATCGCTGTGCGGCGGGCGTTTTCCAGATAGAGCGCGCGCAGACGGCTGACGAGCGGGCCGGGCTTGCCATTGCCAACCGGCTTGCCGTCAATCTTCGTCACTGAAACCACGAAGTTGGAGGCGCTGGTCAGGCAGGCTTCATCGGCATTCAGCGCCTCTTCCAGCGTGAAGGGCCGCTCTTCCAGCGTGAAGCCGGCTTCCCTGGCCAGCTGCAGGGCGGCGAGGCGGGTGCAGCCGGGCAGGGTCTTGTTGCTGTTGCCGCGGGTGATGATCTTTTTGTCGCCGGTGATGATATAGGCGGTGGAAGATGCGCCTTCGGTGACGAAACCATCCTCGATCATCCAGGCTTCGTCGCAGCCCTCGGCCTTGGCGATGCGCTTTGCCATGACCTGCGGCAAAAGGCAGACGGTCTTGATGTCGCGGCGTTCCCAGCGCTGGTCGGGAACGGATTTGACAGCGATGCCGGCTTCCTCGACCGGTGTGCCGATCAGCTTCTTGGCCTGGGTGAACATGACCAGCGTCGGCTTCAGATCGGCGGAGAAGAGGAAGTTGCGGTCTTCGGCGCCACGCGTCAGCTGCAGGTAGATCATGCCTTCGACGAGGTTGTTGTCGGCGATCAGGCGGCGCTCGGCCTCGACGATCTCTTTCGTGGTGACCGGCAGCGGCACGTCGATTTCGCGGGCGCTGCGTTCCAGCCGGGCCATATGCAGGTCGCTGTCGATCAGCTTGCCTTCCAGAACCGAGGTGACTTCATAAATACCGTCGCCGAACAGGAAACCGCGGTCGAAGATGGAAAGGCGGGCGTCCGCTTCGGGCAGGAATTCGCCGTTGACGTAAACGATGCGACCGGATTGGCTAGTCATGAAAACTCCGTCTGGAAAAGTCAGGCTGAAAGAAGGGTTTTAAGGGCGTCGATGGAAATGGCCTCGACCGTGGAGGCCTTGCCGGTGCCGGCATTGAAGCCCGTGGTCGTATTGGCCGCGCAGAGCGAATTGAGGATCGCCTCCTCCGTCGCCTCTATCGCGGCTTCGAAGAGCGGCGAAATCGCATCGTTGGAAAGTTCTGGATAGTCTGCGACGGCCTTGCGGCGCGCGGGCGTGCGACGAAGGCGCTCATCGGTGGAAAATGCAAGTGCGTAGTCGCCGGAACCATTGCTGAGTGCGGCACCCGTGCGGGCCAGCCCGCCGAAGCTTCTGGCGGCCAGACGCTTCAGATTGCGGGACGACAGCGGCGCGTCGGTCGCGACCACGATGACGATGGAGCCGTCCTTGTCCTTATGCTCCGGGCTGACATAGGGCTTGCCGCAGATCAGCAGATGGCCGCCATAGTTGGACTGTACGAGAACGCCGAGCGTATAGGTCGTTCCGGCGATGGTGACGATGCGGGATGCGGTGCCGATGCCGCCCTTCATGCCGAAGGCGACCGTACCGGTTCCGGCACCCACGCCGCCCTCGGCCACCGGGCCTGTTGCAGCATTTGCCAACGCGGCTGATATTTCATCGACCGTCGGGCGGCCGGCACGGATGTCGTTCAGGCGGGAATCGTTGGTCTCTCCGACGACAGCATTGATCGACACCACCTTTTCATTGCCCGGCTGCGCCAGCGTATGGCGGTTGATCGCTTCAATGGCCCGGCCTGTCGCCAGCGTGTTGGTGAGGATGATGGGTGTTTCGAGTTCGCCGAGTTCCTCGATCTGGGTGGAGCCGGCAAATTTGCCGAAGCCGTTATAGATGGCGAAGGCGGCAGGCACCTTGTCCTGAAACAGATTGCCGCCATGCGGAAGGATCGCGGTTGCGCCGGTGCGGATCGTCTCGCCTTCGATGACGGTCGAATGGCCGATGCTCACGCCTTCGACATCGGTGATGGCGTTGAGCGGGCCGGTCTCGAAATGGCCGGGCCGGAAACCGATATCGCGCAGTCTCGGGCGGGTCGTCTGATGCATCGGGCGATCACTTTTGCGGAATGCAGGCTGAAATTGGAGCGGGCGCGGCTTGCGAAAAGCTTTGCCTGTCCGAACGTTAGCCTAGTTCTCCGCGAAACGGCATCGCAAAAATGGAATAGTTTTATGCGGGCAATGGATGCGCTCAGGAGGCGCGCAGCGCGGGTTCGCCTTCACGCTCCAGCCATTGCCGCATGGCTTCCTCGGTCTCTTCGCGCGTGGGTGCGCCGATGCGGCCGCCGAAGATCGTGCATTTCAGCGCGGCGGCAACGGAGGAGAGCCGGATGGCCGCACGGCTTTCCATCCCCTCAGCCATCGCCAGTGCAAAGGTGCCGTGGAAGATGTCGCCCGCCGCCAGCGTATCCACTGCCTTAACCTGCATCGTCGTCTGGAAATGCACGGTCGGATCGCCGGCCTCCGTCCACCAGCAGCCCGCCGGTCCGGCGGTGACGGCGATAAAGGTTTGCGGATAGCGGGCGTGTAGCACCGGTAGCATGTCTTTTACAGTTTCGATGCCCGTCAGCCGGGCGGCGGCGGGTTCGGAAAAGACGATATGGGTTGGGGCGGGGGCCAGCTTCTCAAGGGTTTCGATGGGTGCAACGTCGCCATCCAGAATGGCTGGTTTGCCCAGAGTGCGTGCCACAGTCAGCACATCGAGCGCCAGTTCCGGCCAGCGAACATCCACCAGAACGGCATCGAACGGGGCAAGGTCTTCCGGCGTGCAGGAGCGTTTTTTCTCATGCAGGCGATGATCGTAAAAAGGCACGATCAGCCGTTCTCCCCGGTCATCGATGATGATCGTCGAGAGTGCCGAGCGCGCACCGGTGGCGATGGTCATGCCGGCAACATCGATGCCGCTTTCGGCGAGATCGCGCAGGATGCGGGTACCGGTCTCGTCATCGCCCAGTGCACCCCACAGGCTGGCGCGGCCGCCCATGCGATGCACGGCATAGGCGGCGCTCGACGCCATGCCTTCGGCGATCTGCAACATCTCGTAGGGCAGAACCTTGCCTTCGCCCTTGGGCATCTCATGCACGCGAAACAGGGTGTCGAGCACGGCGGCTCCGACGCACAGCACATGTTTGCCTCGCTGTTCCCTCGTCATTCTCTTCGCTCCCGCTGCGCCTCAGATACGCTTGCCGCTGTCCTTGTCGAACAGATGCACGGTTGCCGGATCGATGGCAATGTGGATCGCATCGCCGAAGCGGACATTGAGGCGCTCGCGGAACAGGCAGGCGATCTCGTCGCCCTTGCAGTTCAGCTTGGCGTAGATTTCCGAGCCGGTGCCTTCGACCAGTTCTACCCGGCCTTCGATGCCGGTCTCAGCGGCGCGGATGTGTTCCGGCCGCACGCCGTAGACGAGGTCGCGGCCGCCCAGTTTGCCGATATCGGCATTGGCGGGCAGCGGCAGGCTGAGGCCTTTCGCCGTGCGGAACACACCTTCTTCGACGCGGCCGCGAATGAAATTCATGGCGGGCGAGCCGATGAAGCCGGCGACGAAGAGGTTGGCGGGATTGTCGTAAAGCTCCAGCGGTGCGCCGATCTGCTCAATGACGCCGTCATGCAGCACCACGATCTTGTCGGCCATGGTCATGGCTTCCACCTGATCGTGGGTGACATAGATGGTGGTCGTGCCGATGCGCTGGTGCATGGCCTTGATCTCGCCGCGCATCTGCACGCGCAGCTTGGCATCGAGGTTGGAGAGCGGCTCATCGAACAGGAAGACCTGCGGATCGCGCACCAGGGCGCGGCCCATGGCGACACGCTGGCGCTGGCCGCCGGAAAGCTGGCGCGGATAACGGTCCAGCAGCTTTTCCAGTCCCAGAATGGCGGCGGCCCTGTCGACCTTGGCCTTGGTTTCCTCGGCGCTCACCTTCTTCAGCTTCAGCGCGAAGCCCATATTATCCTTCACCGTCATGTGCGGATAAAGCGCGTAGTTCTGGAAGACCATGGCGATATCGCGGTCGCGGGCGGGCAGGTGGCTCACCTCGCGCGGGCCGATGTGGATTTCGCCGTCGCTCAGCTCTTCCAGCCCGGCGATCATGCGCAGCAGGGTGGATTTGCCGCAGCCGGAAGGGCCGACGAGCACGACGAATTCTCCGTCCTTGATGTCGATATCGATGCCGTGGATGATGTTAACCGCGCCGAAGCGCTTCTGGACGTTTAGAATGTTGACCGGTGCCATTGTAAAGGTTCCCGTTATAATTTGTTTGGTTCAGCCGCCCTTGACGGCGCCGGCGGTCAGGCCCGCCACGATCTGTTTCTGCGCGAACATTGTGAGCAGCAGCACCGGCAGCGTGACGATGAGCGCGGCTGCGGCAAGCGGACCCCAGCTCACCTGTTCGAAGGACAGCATGTTGTAGACCGCGACCGGAAGGGTGCGCGTTTCACGGCTGGCCAGCACGATGCCGAAGACGAAGTTGTTCCACGAGAAGATGACCGCGAGGATGAAGGAGACGACGATGCCGGGCTTGGCAATCGGCAGCGCCACCAGCCGGAACACCTGCCAGGAGGACGCGCCGTCAATGCTTGCCGCCTCTTCCAGTTCCTTCGGCGTGGTTTCGAAATAACCGATCATGATCCAGACGACGATCGGAACCGTCACCACCAGATGGATGATGATCTGCGGCCAGAGCGTGCCCAAGAGGTTCAGCCATTGGAACAGCAGGAACAGCGGAATGAGGAATGAGAGGCCGGGCGTCATGCGGGCGATCATGATGACGACGGCGGATTTTTCCGCCTTAAGCCGGGCGATGCCGTAACCGGCGGGCACGCCGATGACGAGCGCCAGAATGGTGGCGGCACCGGTGACGAGGACCGAATTCCAGAAATAGAGGAAGAAATTATTCTCCTCGAACACCTTCACATAATTCGACCAGGCGAAACGTTCGGGAATGAGGATCGGCGGATAGGCGCCGTTGTCGATTTCATATTTCAGCGACAGCGAGATCATCCAGATGAAGAACAGGATGACCGGCGAGATCATCACCAGCGCTACGAAGAACAGGCCGATGCGATCGAGCGTCTTGCGTTTCAGAATCTGGCGGCTCATCAGCGATCCTCCATCTCGTTCCATTGCGAACGCTGGCGCACCATCAAAAGCACGAAGGAGAGCGCCACGATGATGATGAAGAAGACGACGGCCATGGCCGAGCCGTAACCGATGTCGTAATAGGCAAAGGCCGTATTGTAGAGGTAGATATTGATAGTTTCGGACGCCGTGCCGGGTCCGCCTTGAGTCATCGCATAGATGATGTCGAAGCTTTTCACGGCGTCGATGGAGCGGATGATGACGGCGATCATCAGGAACGGCGCGATCATCGGCATGGTCAGGTAACGGAACTTCTGCCAGGCATTGGCGCCGTCGATTTCAGCGCTTTCATAGGGTTCGCGGGGAACTGCGGCCAGCCCGCCGAGCACAATCAGCATGACGAGCGGCGTCCATTGCCAGGTTTCCACCAGCACCAGCGAAGGAATGACGGTGGACTGGTTGTAGATCCATTCCAGCGGGCCGATGCCAATGAAGGACAGCAGATAATTCAGGACGCCGAGCTGTGGGTGGAACATCATGGTCCAGACGAGCGCGATGGCGACCGGGGTCGCCATCATCGGCATGACGAAGACGCCGCGCAGAAAACCGCGCAGCGGAAATTGCGCATCGAAAACCAGCGCCGCCAATGTTCCGAGGAACAGTGGGGCGACGACCGACAGCACGGTATAGATGAGCGTGTGCCAAAGCGATTCCCAGAACCGGGCGTCGCTGGCGAGCCTTATATAGTTCTCGAAACCGATAAAGCTCTGCTCCTGTCCGAGCGTCCAGCGATGTGCGCTCATCCAGAGGGTAAAGACCCATGGGAAAACGATCACCGCTGATATGACGACAAGTGCCGGTATGACAAAGGGCCAGTAGTTGGGAGCAAGCCTTGCCGGCCTGCTCCCTTCTCTCCGGCTCGCGCCTGTTTTGGTGTTTTCGATGCTCACGGAGGCCATTATCCCTCGCTACGCGCCAGAACGGGTGCGAACTGTTCCGTCGCCTTCTTGAGTTCGGCTGCGGGGTCTGCGCCGCCGATCATGTTGGTGAGGCCGACGCCGTAGATGTCGCGGAATTCCGTCACCGGAATGATGACGGGCAGCGCAAGCTGCGAGACCTTGCCGGAACCGACGACCGCATCCAGCCAGGCGGCCGGCATCTTCACGCCTTCGCGCACTTTCTGGTCTTCGAGGATGGACTGGCGGAAGGGAACGCCGGCACCGGCCTGCAGGAGACGTGCACCCATTTCATGCGAGATCGCCCATTGGCAGAAGAGGTAAGCGGCTTCCTTCTTGCTGCTGGCTTCGACAACACCAAGACCATCGCCGAAAGTGCCGGCGGCCTGGGTTGCAGGACCCTTCGGCATGACGCCATAACCGACCTTGCCGACCACGCGGGATTTTTCCGGGTTCTCGATTGGCGGCGCAAAACCGACGCCATCGAACCACATGCCGATCTTGCCCTGCAGGAAGGCCGACTGCGCTTCCGCCCAGTTGAAGCCGGAGACGCCGGGAGGGGCGGCTTTGGTCATCAGGCGCTGGTAAAGCGCTGCCGCTTCCACCGCTTCCTTGGATTCGGTAACGAGTTTGCCATCCGCGCCGATGGGCTTTGCGCCGTAACCCAGCATCAGCGAGGTCCAGACCGGGGTATTGGCGTTCTTCAGGCCACGCGCCACGAAACCGTAGGTGTTGGTTGCGGGATCGGTGATCTTTTCCGCCGCGGTTACCAATTCCTCGAAGGTTTCAGGGTATTTCAGGCCCTTGGCTTCGAAGAGTTCCTTGTTCCAGTAGACGATCCAGTAATCCACGGAGAAGGGCAGCGAGCGCAGCACGCCGTCACTATCCTTGGCAAACAACATGCCGGCTTCGGCGAAATCCTTTTCGACGAGCGACGGATCGGTCAGCGATGGGTCCTTCAGGAAGCCGCTGATATCGGCAAGCCATTTGCCCTTTTCGAACTGGCGCTTCTGCACGTGATAGCTCAGATGCACCACATCGAAGCTCGGCTTGCCGGAGGAAAGCTCGATCACGACCTTCTGGCGCTGCTGCTGTTCCGGGGTTGCTTCGGCATTGACCTTGATGCCGGTCAGCTCTTCGAATTCGCCGAGATATTTGATCAGCGTTTCGCTGCGCGGGCTTTTGACGAGGTTGACCTCAAGCGTGGTGCCGGCGTGTTTTTTCCAGTTCACCGCTGCCGATGCCGGGCGAATGCCGAGCATCGCGCCGCCGCCAAGCGCCGCCGTGCCTGCCAGAAAGGCGCGACGCGTGGGGTTGAGCAATGAATGCGTCATGTCAGTTCTCCTCCAGATTAGCCGGAAATTCTCCTCACCCCGGCTTGTTGCTTATTTTCCTGCAATCCCGGCGCAGGACCCTCTTCAGTCCCTGCCGGAATTGCCCTAAACCGCCAGCGCCCTGTCCCTTGCGTTGCGGATATGGGCGGTCAGCCGCTCCACGGCGTCTTCGACGGATCGCCGCTCGATGGCCTCTAGAATGGCGAGATGTTCCTTCATCACCGACTTCACATGGCCGGCAATGCGGAAGCGCTCCTGATTGATGAGGCGCATCTTGATGGAATTGACCCGATAGGCGTTCGAGATGATCGAATTGCCGAGCGCATCGATGAAGGCATCGTGCATGCCCCAGTCCACCTGCTGCGCATGTTCGTCCAGTTCCGGCGATTCCCCGCCATTTTCAGCCGCTTCGGCAATATCGCGATGCTGTTTTAAAAGCTTTGCGATGGCCTCGTCGGAGGCCGAGCGGGTAAAGAGCGCCACGGCCTCCTTTTCGAGAAAGATGCGGAACTGGAACGCCTCGCGGATAAGGTTGAGGTCGATATGGGCGACCTGCAACCCCCGTTGCGGCACGGTCTTAATCAGACCTTCCGCCTCCAGCCGTGGAATGGCCTCCCGGATCGCCCCCAGCGGCAGACCCGTCAATTCCACGAGGCGGCGTTGCGAGATGAACTGCCCCGGGCGAACGTCGCGCGAGAGAAGGTGATGCGTAAAGCTTTCATACGCCCGTTCCCGCAATGTCTGTTCGCCGGTATCTTCCATGCTCAACCTTTCAAGGTCTGTTCAGGCGGCCTGTTTGCGAAACAGCGCGTCGAATGCGCCTTCGATCCGCCGCCGGTCTTCAGCCGAAATGGCGACGAGCGGCGCGCGTACATCCGCCCAGATATTTTCTCCTGTCGTGTGTGATACCAGCACCTTGACCGCTGGCGTAACCGGGAATTTCAGAAGTTCCACAACAAGATCTTCGACGCGCTTGTCGTCCTTGCCATCGACGGCCATGGCGCGGACTTCCTGTGTCAGGAAATTGGCGACGCCGGAGATCGCGCCCTGGCCGCCGAGGCGGACACCCTTCGCCAGATCGCGCTCATCGCCGATCAGGATGGCGAGATCGCCATGTTCTTTCAGCAGGCGCTCGGTATGGCTCCAGTTGCCGGAGGAATCCTTGACGCCGGTGACGATGCCGGGGAATGCCTTTTTCAGCCGTCCCACCAGCTCGACCGACAATGTCACCATGGTCACGGAAGGGATGTTGTAGACGAGAATGTCGCGAGCGCCCTTGCCGATCTTTTCGAACACCGCCGAGAACCAGGCAAACAGGCCGTCATCGCCGACATTCTTGAAATAGGAGGGTGGAGCAAGAAGAATATTGCGGGCGCCTGCCTTCAGGGCCTCGGCCGATTGCTCGGCCGCATCCTCGATGGAATCCACCAGAACGCCAGTGACCAGACGGGAAGGCGCAACGCCCGCCTCGATGAAGCGGGAAAGAATGACCTGCCGTTCACGGCTGCCGACGGAGCATCCTTCGCCCGTGGTGCCGAAGAGTGTCACGCTGTCGCAGCCATTTGCGAGGCAGCGTCGGGCATGGGCGATCATGGCGTCGATATCGACCGTTCCGTCCTTTTTGAAAGGGGTGGTCAGGGCTGCCGAAAGGCCGAATTTCTGGGTCAAGTAAGATGCTCCTCGAAGGTGATTGCGCATTGATAACGCGCTGACATGTTAGTTGTAAAGAGGTAATTGCAGTTTGATTGTTCGGAAGATGGGAATCGAGGAATTCGCTTCGTCGTGCCTTGGGCGGCAACGTTGCGAGGCGTTGGGATGGAAGGGTTGTGCCGGTTGAAGGGATGCCGCTTTACCGTGGCGACAGTGGGCTTATGCTCTTTGCAGGGCGAACGGATAAATGCGAAAATAAAATTTGACTGTTGGAGTAAAGATTTTTATCAGCAATCTGAATATTAGGGATAAAGGGACCATTATCATGACCATTGCGGAGCCGTCAGCGCCTGTAGCAGACATTGAGCAGAGCCGCGTCAAGCGCCTGAAAGCTGCGACGCGCGGCGCGCATGGCGATCTCGATGCCTTCATCATGGCATCGAAGCCGTTCGAGAGCCGGGAGAACTTCGGCAAATTCGTGGAAACGCAATATCTTTTCCATCGTGACCTCGATGTCTTCTTTTCCAATGCGACGCTCGATGGTCTGCTTCCCGATCTCAAGGGCCGCCGCCGTCTCTCCATGATCGAACAGGACCTCGCCGATCTCGGCCTTTCCATTCCCGAAACGGCCGAGCCGCGCTTTACTGGTGAAACGCCGTTCGATCTGCCCGAGGCCATGGGTTGGCTTTATGTGGTTGAAGGCTCCAATCTGGGCGCTGCTTTCCTGCTGAAGGATGCGGCCAAGCTTGGTCTGAATGAAGACTTCGGGGCACGCCATCTGGCCGGTGCTCCGGAAGGACGCGGCCTGCACTGGCGCACCTTTACCGCCGCGCTCGATGAAATTTCGCTGACTGTCGAAGAGGAAGAGCGGGTCATCGCCGGTGCGGAAGCGGCTTTCCGGGCCGTACATGCTTATGCGCGGCAGCGCCTCGTCTGAGATTTCGGCATAGCTTTGCGGCAACTCCTCTGAGAGCGCTTGGAATGCTGCGTGTGCATGGATGTTTGGCCGGGTTTTAGCACCCTCGCGGCGTCACCCCGGACTAGATCCGGGGTCCAGCGCGATCAAGTCCTTGATCGCAAAAGACTCATTCCTCACGGCGCAGACGCGCCGTGGCTGGATGCCGGATCTAGTCCGGCATGACGGAGAAGAGCTTCCGGATTTTGTACGACGCTCCAAGACCGATGTAAGAGCCGCCCATTTCCCGCAGATTGCGTTCGATATTTGCCGAATAAACAGGCAAATAATTTTATCAAATGATAAAATTTTTATCTTTTGGTAAAAATAATTCGCCTCCAAAATTTTATCCATTTGATAAAATTATTTTATTTGGTCTGGCACAGAACCTGCTACTCTTTTGCCAAGTCAGGAGACACCTGATGCAAAAAAGGGAACAGCAAGATGGAAGTTGGTGTTTTTATCCCGATCGGGAACAATGGTTGGCTGCTGTCAGAAAACGCGCCGCAATACAAACCGAGCTTCGACCTGAACAAGGCCATCACATTGAAGGCGGAGCAATATGGTTTCGACTTCGCTCTTTCGATGATCAAGCTGCGCGGTTTTGGCGGCAAGACCGAATTCTGGGACTATAATCTGGAATCCTTCACGCTGATGGCGGGCCTTGCCGCCGTCACCTCCAAGATCAAGCTGTTCGGCACGGCCGCAACGCTGGTCATGCCGCCGGCCATCGTTGCTCGCATGGCGACGACCATCGATTCCATTTCCGGCGGCCGTTTCGGCATCAACCTGATTACCGGCTGGCAGCGTCCGGAATATAGCCAGATGGGCCTTTGGCCGGGCGACGATTATTTCGGTGACCGCTACGAATATCTCGGCGAATATACCTCCATCTTGAAAGAGCTGCTGACGGAGGGTCAGTCGGACTACAAGGGCAAGTTCTTCCAGATGGATGATTGCCGCATGAAGCCGGTGCCGCAGGGCGACGTCAAACTCATCTGCGCCGGCTCTTCCAATTCCGGCATGGCGTTTTCGGCCAAGTTCGCTGATTACAGCTTCTGCTTCGGTGTCGGCGTCAATACGCCGAAAGCTTTCGCGCCCACCAACGAGCGGCTGCTGGCGGCAACGGAAAAGACCGGCCGCGAGGTTAAATCCGTCGTGCTGACGATGGTGCTTGCCGAGGAAAAATCGGAGGATGCCTGGGCGAAATGGGAGCACTACAAGGCCGGTGCGGATGAGGATGCGATCAAGTGGCTCGGCCTGCAAAGCGCTGTCGACACCAAATCCGGCTCCGACACCAATGTCCGGCACATGTCCAATCCCGTCTCGGCGGTCAATATCAACATGGGAACGCTGATCGGCTCCTATGAGGAAGTGGCGGCCATGCTGGACGAGATGAGCGAAGTGCCGGGAACGGGCGGCGTGATGCTGACCTTCGACGACTTCCTCGAAGGCGTCGAGAAATTCGGCAAATATGTGCAGCCGCTGATGAAGAGCCGCGCGCATGTTCAGGCTGCACTGGAGGCTGCGGAATGAGTGAAGCCGTCGTGGCGGGTTACAAGGGGCCGGAAAGCCGTTCGGAAAGCGTGACGCTTCCCGCAAGGCCGGAGCCGATCACCCTGAAACCCAGCGAGACCGCCGTGGTCGTGGTCGACATGCAGAACGCCTATTCGACCAAGGGCGGTTATGTCGATCTTGCCGGGTTCGATATATCAGGGGCCAAGGGCACCATTGCCAACATCAAGAAGACGCTGGATGCGGCACGGGCGGCGGGCGTTCAGGTCATTTATTTCCAGAATGGCTGGGACAAGGACTATGTCGAGGCGGGCGGCCCGGGTTCGCCCAACTGGCATAAGTCCAATGCCCTGAAGACCATGCGCAAGAGGCCGGAGCTACAGGGCCAGCTGCTGGCCAAGGGGACGTGGGACTATGCCATCGTCGACGAGTTGCAGCCGCAGCCCGGCGATATTCTGGTGCCGAAGACGCGTTACAGCGGGTTCTTCAATACCAATATGGATAGCGTGCTGCGCGCCCGCGGCATCCGCAATCTGGTCTTCGTCGGCATCGCCACCAATGTCTGCGTGGAAAGCTCGCTGCGCGACGCCTTCCATCTCGAATATTTCGGGGTGATGCTGGAGGATGCCACGCATCATCTCGGGCCGGACTATATCCAGCAGGCGACGGTCTACAATGTCGAGAAATTTTTCGGCTGGGTCGCCACCGTCAATGATTTCTGCGGCGTCATCTCGCAGGCCGCACCCGTCAGCGCTTGATATCCAACCACAAGAGGAGAACGAAATGCCGAAGAAGATCGTCGTGCCCGCCGGCACCAGCAAACCCATCGCTCCCTTTTCGCCGGGAACCCTTGCCGATGGCGTGGTTTACGTTTCCGGTACGCTGCCTTTCGACAAGGACAATAATGTCGTGCATGTGGGCGATGCGAGCGCGCAGACCCGCCATGTTCTGGAGACCATCAAGTCCGTCATCGAGACCGCCGGCGGCACGATGGAGGACGTGACGATGAACCATATCTTCATCACCGACTGGGCCAACTACCAGGCCGTTAACAAGGTCTATGCAGAATATTTCCCCGGCGACAAGCCGGCGCGTTATTGCATTCAGTGCGGCCTTGTGAAGCCCGACGCGCTGGTGGAAATCGCCACCGTCGCCCATATCGGCAAATAGGGCGAAACGGCAGATGATGCATTTCGAGGTTCATGGCCGGACTGATCCTGAGGCGCCCACAATCCTGCTGTCATCGGGGCTGGGCGGATCGGGCGCCTATTGGGCGCCGCAGATCGAAGCCCTTTCCGATCATTTCCGGATCGTCACCTACGACCATCGCGGAACCGGCAGGACCGGCGGCGAGGTGCCGCTGGAGGGCGGCATATCGGCGATGGCGGATGATGTGCTGGAAATCGCTTCGGCGCTGAACCTCGAGAAATTCCACTTCATGGGTCATGCGCTTGGCGGTCTGATCGGGCTCGATATCGCGCTGCGCCAACCCGGTCTCATCGACAGGCTCGTGCTGATCAATGCCTGGAGCAAGGCCGATCCGCATTCCGGGCGCTGCTTCGATGTGCGGATCGAGCTTCTGGAGAAATCCGGCGTCGAGGCTTTCGTGAAAGCCCAGCCGCTGTTTCTTTATCCGGCCGCGTGGATGTCGGAACATCAGGAGCGGCTGGCGCGGGACGATGCCCATGGCGTCGCCCATTTTCAGGGCAGGGCGAATGTGCTTCGGCGCATCGCGGCGCTGAGGGCCTTCGATGTGGATGCCCGCCTCGGCGAGATCGGCAATCCGGTTCTGGTGGTGGGCACGAAAGACGATCTTCTGGTGCCCTACACCCGCTCCCTGCGTCTCGTTGAGGGTTTGCCGCATGGCGAACTCTGCCTTCTCGATTTCGGGGCGCATGCGGTCAATATTACCGAAGCTGACCTTTTCAACGCTCGGCTTTTGCAGTTTCTGCTACCGGCAACACGAACATTCTGACGGGATTTTTAGGACAATGACGACAGCACTTGACGACAAGGCACTTGCAGCACTTTTCACCGCGGCGCGCACCCATAATGGCTGGGCTGACAAGCCGGTCGGCGACGAGACGCTGAGAGAGCTTTACGATCTGACGAAGATGGGTCCGACCTCGGCCAATTGCTCGCCGGGGCGTTTCGTGTTCGTGCGCAGCCAGGAAGCGAAAGAAAAACTGCGGCCGGCGCTCTCTTCGGGCAACCTCGAAAAGACCATGGCAGCACCTGTCACCGTGATCGCCGCCATCGACCGCGAATTCTACGAGAAACTGCCGATGCTGTTTCCGCATGCCGATGCCCGTTCGTGGTTCACCTCCAGCCCGGCCGTGGCCGAGGAAACGGCGTTCCGCAATGCCACGCTGCAGGCGGGTTATCTCATCCTTGCAGCCCGCTCCTTGGGCCTGGATACCGGGGCGATGTCCGGTTTCGACAAAGGCAAGGTGGATACGGCGTTTTTCGCAGGCACGACGTGGAAGTCGAATTTCCTGATCAATCTCGGCTATGGCGATCCGTCGAAGCTTTTCGGACGGTTGCCCCGCCTTGGCTTCGAAGACGCCTGTGTGCTGGCTTGATGGCCTGTTAAGGAAGGATGGGTTAGATGCAGATGATGTCTCTTGAAAAGGAAGCGGAAATGGAGACGAAGACTGCACAGCAGCGCAGCCTCGATTATAGAAACGCCATGGCGCGGCTCGGTGCGGCGGTCAATATCGTCACCACAGACGGGGCGGCAGGCCGTGCAGGCTTTGCAGCGACAGCGGTTTGCAGCGTTTCCGACAATCCGCCCACGCTTCTTATCTGCCTCAACCGCAATTCTTCCGCTTACAGGGTGGTGAAGGCCAATGGCGTCGTCTGCGTCAACACGCTCGCCGCCCATCACGAGGTGCTGAGCACGCTTTTCGGCGGCAAGACGCCGGCGGAAGAGCGTTTCGCCGCCGGGAGCTGGGGTGTGCTTGAAACCGGCGCTCCGGTTCTCGAGGACGCGCTTGTCTCTTTCGACTGCCGCATCCGCGAGGCGCATGACGGCGGCACGCATGATATTCTGATCTGCGATGTCGTGGATATGAAGATCAATGAAGGCGATGAGGCGCTGATGTATTTCAACCGGCGTTACCGGGTGCTTTGAGCGCGGTCTTTTGAAAGTTGGAAGTGGCGGCAGTCTATCGACAAAGTCCCGCGAAACGGTTCCGTTTGGCGCGGCCGTAGCATCCGCACAAGTCCGGCATGACGGACGAAACGTATCGTCGTTTCTCAGAAATTCGAAGGCGTTTCCGGTTTCCCGGAAACGCCCTTTTCATTTACTTGATCAGCGGTAGAAGATCGTTGATCGACTTCTTGGCGTCGCCGTAGAACATGCGGGTATTGTCCTTGTAGAACAGCGGGTTCTCGATACCGGAGTAACCCGTGCCCTGGCCGCGCTTGGAGACGATGACCAGTTTGGACTTCCACACTTCCAGAACCGGCATGCCGGCAATCGGCGAGTTCGGATCGTCCTGGGCGGCCGGATTGACGATGTCGTTGGAGCCGATGACGATGACGACGTCGGTATTGGGGAAATCGTCGTTGATCTCGTCCATTTCCAGCACGATGTCGTAGGGCACCTTGGCTTCGGCCAGCAGCACGTTCATGTGGCCGGGAAGGCGGCCTGCGACCGGGTGGATGGCGAAGCGCACGGTCTTGCCGTCGGCGCGCAGCTTGCGGGTCAGTTCGGAGACCGCCGCCTGCGCCTGCGCCACCGCCATGCCGTAGCCGGGAACGATGATGACGCTGTCGGCGTCATTCAGCGCGGCCGCCACGCCTTCGGCGTCGATCGCCACCTGCTCGCCCTCGATTTCCATCGCTGGGCCCGTCGTGCCGCCGAAGCCGCCGAGGATGACCGAGATGAAGGAGCGGTTCATCGCCTTGCACATGATGTAGGAGAGGATCGCACCCGAGGAGCCGACCAGCGCACCGGTGACGATCAGCAGATCGTTGCCGAGCGTAAAGCCGATTGCCGCCGCCGCCCAGCCCGAATAGCTGTTCAGCATCGAAACGACGACAGGCATGTCGGCGCCGCCGATGCCCATGATCAGGTGATAACCGATGAAGAAGGCGGCCAGCGTCATCAGCACCAGCGTCCACGCGCCGGCGCCGTTGCAATACATGATGAGCAGCACGAGCGACAGGATCGCAGCGCCGGCATTGAGCAGATGCCCGCCCGGCAGCTTCTTCGCCTTGCCGTCCACCTTGCCGGCAAGCTTGCCGAAGGCGACGACGGAGCCGGTGAAGGTGACCGCACCGATGAAGACGCCAAGGAAGACCTCGACCTTCATGATCGCCAGTTCAACCGGCGTCTTGTGGGCGAGAATGGCGGAAAAGCCCGTTAGCAACGAACGCGCCGCCTCATCGAGCGAGGCGACATGCGCTTCCTCGATATGGGCGTTGAAGCCGATGAAGACGGCGGCGAGACCGACGAAGGAGTGAAGGGCTGCAACAAGCTGCGGCATTTCGGTCATCTGCACGCGGCTTGCGACGAAATAGCCGAGAACGGAGCCGCCCGCCAGCATCAGCAGCACCACGAGCCACTGCCCGACGCCCTTGCTGATCTCAGGGCCGAAGACGGTGGCGACGATGGCGAGACCCATGCCGACAATGCCGTACCAGACGGCGCGTTTTGCGCTTTCCTGTCCGGAAAGGCCACCGAGAGAAAGGATGAAAAGAACGGCTGCGGCAACATAGGCCGCGGAAACGATACCAATGGTCATTGAATGTCCCCTACACGGCTCAGGACTTCTGGAACATGGCGAGCATGCGCCGTGTCACGAGGAAACCGCCGACGATGTTGATCGTCGCGATCAGGACGGAAAGCGAGGCGAGGATCACCACCAGCCAGTTGCCGGAACCGATCTGCAGCAATGCGCCGATGATGACGATGCCGGAAATCGCGTTCGTCACCGCCATCAGCGGCGTGTGCAGCGAGTGGCTGACATTCCAGATGACCTGGAAACCGACGAAGCAGGCCAGCACGAAAACGATGAAGTGGCTCATGAAGCTTGCCGGCGCGAAAGCGCCCACCAGAAGCAGGATCGCCGTACCGACGGCGAGCAGGCCGACCTGGCTTTTCGTCTGCGCCTTGAAGTCCGCATGTTCCTTGGCGTGCTTTTCCTCAGGCGTGAGTTCTTTTGCTCTTTCCTTCGGCTTCTGCGCGGCAATCGCCTGAATTTTCGGCGGCGGCGGGGGATACGTGATTTCACCCTGATAGGTGACCGTCGCACCGCGGATGACGTCGTCTTCCATGTTGTGAACCGGCTTGCCGTCCTTGGCGGGCGTCAGATCGGTCATCATGTGGCGGATATTGGTGGAATAGAGCGTCGAGGCCTGCGTCGCCATGCGGCTCGGGAAATCCGTATAGCCGATGACGATGACGCTATTGTCGGAAACGACGCGCTGGTCGGGAACCGTGAGGTCGCAATTGCCGCCGCGCTCGGCGGCGAGGTCGATGATGACCGAACCCGGCTTCATCATCGCCACCATGTCGGCGAGCCACAGTTTCGGGGCGTCGCGGCCCGGAATGAGCGCCGTGGTAATGACGATATCGATCTGCGGCGCGAGTTCGCGGAATTTTTCGAGCTGCTTCTCGCGGAATTCCGGCGAGGAGGGGGCGGCATAACCGCCGGTGGCGGCGCCGTCCTGCTGCTGATCGGCGAAATCGAGATAGACGAATTCCGCGCCCATGGATTCGATCTGTTCGGCCACTTCCGGGCGAACGTCGAAGGCATAGGTGATGGCGCCGAGCGATGTGGCTGTGCCGATGGCGGCGAGACCGGCGACGCCTGCGCCGATGACCAGAACCTTGGCGGGCGGCACCTTGCCGGCGGCGGTGACCTGACCGGTGAAGAAGCGGCCGAAATTATTGCCGGCCTCGATCACGGCGCGATAACCGGCGATATTGGCCATGGAGGACAGGGCGTCCATTTTCTGGGCGCGGGAAATGCGGGGCACCATGTCCATGGCGATGACATTTGCGCCCTTTTCCTTCGCCTGCTCCAGAAGGTCCTTGTTCTGGGCGGGATAGAAGAACGAGATCAGCGTCTTGTCCGAAGACAGGCGATCAATCTCCGACGTTTCCGGCGGACGAACCTTGGCGATGATGTCGGAACCGGCGTAAAGCGCATCGGCGCTATCGACGATCGTTACACCGGCTGCGCGATAGGCGTCGTCGGAAAAACCCGCCGCCTTGCCTGCACCGGTTTCAAGAATGCAATCATATCCGAGTTTCTGCAATGCCTGGGCGCTGTCGGGCGTCATGCCGACGCGCGCCTCGCCCTCATATAATTCCTTAGGTGTCCCGATTCTCAAAATGGCTCTCCCTCTGCCTGATAATATAGGGGGGTCATAACCTATTCAGGGGGGCTTTGTCTCCATATTGATTTTGTCTTGCCTGCGACGGAATGACAGCCCGCTGCGACAGTCTTGTTCGATATGCGGACGTACCGCGCAATAAAAGAACCCGGCGCTTCGGCGCCGGGTTCCGAAAATGTCAAACAGGGTATGGCTCAATCCATGGCGTGGATATCGCGATCCTTGGTTTCCGGCAGGAACAGCAGGCCGACGACCAGCGTGATGCCCGCGAAGATGATCGGGTACCAGAGGCCGTAATAGATGTCGCCCTTCGCCGCGCTCATCGCAAAGGCGGTGGCGGGCAGAAGACCGCCGAACCAGCCGTTACCGATGTGGTATGGCAGCGACATGCCGGAGTAGCGGATGCGGGTCGGGAACAGTTCGACCAACAGGGCCGCGATCGGGCCGTAGACCATCGTCACGTAGATGACGAGAACGGTCAGGACTGCGATGATGACGACCCAGTTCACGGCGGCCGGATCGGCCACCATGGAGAAGGTGCCGCCGCCGGCTACGGTGTAGACGGCCATTTCCGCCGCACCTGCGGCTTCTGCCGGTGTCAGCAGCTTGTCCGCCACCAGCTTGTCGGTCGCGACCATCTTCTTGTCGGCAGCGCGAACCGCCTCCGCATTGAGGTTAAGCTCCGGGTTTGCGGCAATGAAGGCATCCAGTTTCGCGTCCGGCACCTGTGCCGCGCCGCGCACCAGCGGGTAGCCGCCATCGTGAAGCGCCATGTTGACCTGCTTCTGGAAGGCCTTGTCCTTGGCTGCCGCATCCGCGCCGGCGGCGGCCGCGTCGTAGCTGGCGATGATCGCATCGCCGATCTTGATGCTGGCCGGCTGGCCGGCTGCTCCTGCAACCACGTCATAGGGAACGGAGTTGCGCGTCAGGAACGAGGTGGCGATATCGCAGGATGTGGTGAATTTCGCCGTGCCGGTCGGGTTGAACTGGAACTTGCAGTCGCCGGGGGCTGCGGTCACGGTGGCGCGAACGCTGGACTGGGCTTGTGCAAGCGCCGGGTTGCCGGCCCATGTCAGTGCCTTGAACAGCGGGAAGTAGGTCAGCATGGCAAGGATGAGACCGGCCATGATAATCGGCTTGCGGCCGATCTTGTCGGAAAGCCAGCCGAAGATGACGAAGAAGCTGGTGCCGAGGATGAGTGCTGCCGCCACCATGATATTGGCGGACTGGCCGTCGACCTTCAGAATGCTCTGCAGGAAGAACAGTGCGTAGAACTGACCCGTATACCAGACAACTGCCTGGCCGATGACGGCGCCGACAAGCGCGATGAGCGCGATCTTGGCGTTTTTCCACTGGCCGAAGGCTTCGCTGAGCGGCGCCTTGGATGTCTTGCCTTCTTCCTTCATTTTCTTGAAGGCCGGAGATTCGTTCATTTTCAGACGAATCCAGACCGATACGCCGAGCAGCAGAACGGAGACGAGGAAGGGAATGCGCCAGCCCCAGGCGGCGAAGGCTTCCTTGCCGAGTGCGAACTGCACGCCGAGAATGACCACCAGCGACAGGAACAGGCCGAGCGTCGCCGTCGTCTGGATCCACGACGTGTAATAGCCCCTGCGGCCGTTCGGCGCATGTTCGGCGACGTAGGTTGCCGCACCGCCGTATTCACCGCCGAGCGCCAGGCCCTGCAGCATGCGCAGAACGATCAGGATGATCGGAGCGGCAATGCCGATCTGCGATGCGCCGGGCAGGACGCCGACGAGGAAGGTCGAAACGCCCATGATGAGGATGGTGATGAGGAAGGTATATTTGCGGCCGACAATGTCGCCCAGACGGCCGAATACCAGCGCGCCGAAGGGGCGCACGAGGAAGCCGGCGGCGAAGGCCAGCAGCGCAAAGATGTTGCGTGTCGTTTCCGGATATTGGCTGAAGAAGTTCGCGCCGATATAGATCGCGAGCGAGCCGTACAGATAAAAATCGTACCATTCGAAGACTGTTCCGAGAGAAGAGGCGAAAATCACCTTCTTCTCTTCACCCGTCATTGGACGGGCGGCGCCGCTCACGGCTGCAATATCTGCCATTGTCTGTCCTCCACAGATGTCCCAATTGGCGCATTGCGGAGCCCATCTCTCTCCTCCGGACTCCCCATAAGGGTGCAATGCGCGGAGTGTCAGAGTGACAGAAAATTAACTGCAATAAGAGCGATGCTTTCGGATTATGACTTTAGTCTAATGCAAGGCGTCCCGAAAATGTCGCGAGGCCGATTTGACGTCTTGCGCAAGACGTCTCCAAACGCGCCTTTTTTCTTGACACAAACAAGAAACCTTCTAATAGCTTCTCGCGAAGAAGGAGCATCACCTTGCGCATGCATGTTGCAGACATGTTCGTCATGGAAGGACCGGCACAATCCGCCGGCGATGATCCGCGCCTTTCTCATTCTACCCGAATTACGGCCAAAACGACGATTAAAACCGTCTAACGTCTCTGGCCACCGCTCTCTCCCCGGTTTGGCTGGGGATCGAGGAAGCCGCGATCTGATGCGGGTTCCCACCTCACCAAAAAGAGGAGAGACAGAAAGAGAGCTTGATCATGGGTTTCAAAGTTGCAATTGCAGGCGCCACCGGCAACGTCGGTCGCGAAATGCTCAATATCCTGGCCGAACGCGGTTTCCCCGCCGATGAAGTCGTGCCGCTCGCTTCCGCCCGCTCGCAGGGCACGGAAGTCTCCTATGGCGACCGCACGCTGAAGGTCTCGAACCTCGAGAACTACGATTTTTCCGACACGGATATTTGCCTGATGTCGGCTGGCGGCGATGTTTCCAAGAAGTGGTCGCCGAAGATCGGCCAGCAGGGCTGCGTCGTCATCGATAACTCTTCCGCATGGCGCTACGACCAGGACGTTCCGCTGATCGTCCCGGAAGTCAATGCCGATGCGGTTGCGGGCTTCACCAAGAAGAACATCATCGCCAACCCCAATTGCTCCACGGCACAGCTCGTCGTCGCGCTGAAGCCGCTGCATGACTTCGCCAAGATCAAGCGCGTCGTTGTCTCCACCTATCAGTCGGTTTCCGGCGCCGGCAAGGAAGGCATGGACGAGCTGTTCCAGCAGACCCGCGCCGTCTTCGTGGCCGATCCGGTCGAAGCCAAGAAGTTCACCAAGCGCATCGCCTTCAACGTCATTCCGCATATCGACGTCTTTATGGAAGACGGTTACACCAAGGAAGAGTGGAAGGTTTTGGCCGAAACCAAGAAGATGCTCGATCCGAAGATCAAGGTAACCTGCACGGCCGTGCGCGTTCCGGTCTTCATCGGCCATTCGGAATCGGTCAATATCGAGTTCGAAAACGAGATCACCGCCGATCAGGCGCGCGATATCCTGCGCGAAGCGCCGGGTTGCCTCGTCATCGACAAGCGTGAAAACGGCGGCTACATCACCCCGGTTGAATCCGCCGGTGAGGACGCGACCTATATCTCGCGCATCCGCGAAGATGCGACGGTCGAAAACGGCCTCAACCTGTGGGTTGTTTCCGACAATCTGCGCAAGGGTGCGGCTCTCAACGCCGTCCAGATCGCCGAACTCTTGATCAATCGTGGTTTCATCAAGCCCCGCAAGGCGGCTGCCTGATACCATTTTTTAAGGTTCGTTAAGTATAACCCGTCTGTTCTGTGTGGGGCAGGCGGGTTTCATAATTGGCGACGATCACGGCCAGTTTATTTGCAGGCCTTGCTGCCGAAAGGCAATTTAGGCCGCCAAAAGACAGTTTTGGCACCTGAATCATACAGTATTGACGGTTTGGTTCTCGGGAAAAATTCCCCAAAGGATATCGAAGGCAGATTTTGATGCGGGCAATGAAGGTAATTCTGGCTGGTGTGGCCATGGTTTCGGTTCTGGCAGCGACGCCGGTTATGGCTGCGCAATGCGGCAACACTTCGGCGGGCTTCGATGCCTGGGTCGGCGCCTTCAAGCAGGAAGCGGCGGGCCGCGGCGTCAGCGCCTCGGTACTCGACCGGGCTTTCTCCGGCGTCTCCTACAACCAGGCGACGATCCGCGCAGATCGCGGCCAGCACAGCTTCAAGCTCTCCTTCGAACAGTTCATGCAGAAGCGCGGCGGTCAGACGATCATTTCGCGCGGCAAGACCATGAAGAAGAACAACGCTTCTCTCTTTGCTTCCATCGAGCGCGCCTATGGCGTGCCGGCCGGTCCGCTGCTCGCCATCTGGGGCATGGAAACCGGCTTTGGCGGCTTCATGGGCAACCAGCACACGCTTTCCGCCGTGGCGACGCTCTCCTTCGATTGCCGTCGTTCGGATTATTTCACCGAGCAGCTTTATGCGGCCCTCAAGCTCGTCGGCAGCGGTTCGCTGAACGTCAATGCCAAGGGTGCGGCCCATGGCGAAATTGGCCAGACGCAGTTCCTGCCGCTGAATGTCGTGCGTTATGGCGTTGATTTCGACCGCGACGGCCGTATCGATCTCGTCGGCTCGCGCGCCGATGCGCTAGCCTCCACCGCGAACTTCCTTGTCGGCCATGGCTGGCAGCGCGGCGCCGGTTATCAGCAGGGACAGGCGAATTATGCGGCCATCCAGGGCTGGAACGCCGCAAGCGTCTACCAGCAGGCCATCGCCTTCATCGGCAAGGCGATTGACGGCCAATAAGGCCGCTTTCCACGGACTGAAATTTCACTTCCGTCATGCCGGTCCCCGGAACAAGCCCGAGGATGATCCGGCATCCAGCCACGGCGCGTCTGTGCCGTGGATAAGTCTTGCCCGATCAAGGGCTTGATCGCGCTGGACCCCGGATCAAGTCCGGGGTGACGAGGCTTTGAAAATCACAGATCCGGGCGACGAAAATCGCCCGTTTTGCTGTCCATCACCCACAATTCGCCGGTCGAAATATCGAACCATGCGCCGTGCAGCTTCACCTTGCCGGCGGTTTCCTGCGCCTTGACGAAGGGGAAGCCGCGCAGATTGGCGATGGAGTTGCGGATGGAAACGCGTTCCAGCGCGGTCTGGCGCTCCGATGCGGTCATGACATCGTTGCTCTGGATCTGCTCGGCGGCCGACTTGACCATGTTCATCCATTTGCCGATGAAATCGCCGGGAGACAGCGGCTCGAGATTGGGATCGAGCGCTGCCTGAATGCCGCCGCAGCGGCCATGGCCCATGACGACGATATCCTTCACCTTCAGAACCTGAACGGCATATTCGATAGCCGCCGAGGTGGCGTGGTACTGCCCGTCCGGCTCGAAGGGCGGCACCATGTTGGCGACGTTGCGGACGACGAAAAGCTCTCCCGGTCCGCAGTCGAAAATGGTTTCCGGCGCGGAGCGGGAGTCACAACAGGCAATGAACAGGGTCTGCGGCTTCTGTCCGGTGTCGGCCAGAACGCGGTATCTTTCGCGCTCGTCGACATAGCGGCCGCTCATGAAGTTCTTGTAGCCGTTGAGAAGGGTTTCCGGAAAATCTTTCATCTATCGCAGTACCGTTGTGGTTGGACCGAGATCAAGAAAAGAACTCGGTGCGTTGAAGACCAATCCTTTGGAGCATTTTCGCCTTTCTTCGAACCGCGAAACCGCTCCAACTCCTTGTTTGTCGCATTCCCGGACGGAAAACCGAGGGCCACTTTTCCTGGAAATGCTCTAGCCGCTATTTGCGCTTGCTGCGCGAAGGATGCAAGAGATGGCGCATCTGCACCATGGCCATGGGTGTGGAGAGACTTGAAGAGTCCGTCTCCAGCGTCAGTTCGTTCATGTCGCGTTTTTTGGTGCGCGCCAGAATTTCGAACACGCTGGCGGTTGCGAGCTGCAGCGCCTTTTCGTCATCCATGCCTTCCAGCAGGCGAGCGAGGAACAGCGCCGACATCAGATCGCCGAGGCCGTTCGGCGCATTCTCGATGGCGCGATGTTCGGCAAGCAGCGCGTGGCGACCGCTGAGATAAAGATTGCCGGTGCCGCCCGTCATCATCGGCACGGCTGAGGTGACCAGCATTTTCGGCGGACCGAGGGCGAGCGCGGCATCCATGATGGCATTGTTGGTCTCGAGCTCCGCGCCGCTCATCCAGGCGAGTTCATAACGGTTCGGCGTGGCGACGGTGGCAAGCGGAATGAGGTGATCGCGGATGGCTTCTGCGGTCTCGAGCGGAATGTAAAGCCCGCCCAGATCGCCCATGACCGGGTCGCAGGCGTAAATCAGCGCCGGGTTCTTTTCCTTCAGATTGCGGATCAGCCTTGCGACGGCGCGCACCTGCGCGGCGCTACCGAAATAACCGGTCAGAACAGCCTTGACCTCGCCGATCCATTTGGCGTTTTCGAGGTCGGTCATGGCCTTGTCGAAATCGTCGTCCTGAAAGCGCATGCGGGTGGAAGGGCCGTGGCCGGGATGCCAGGGCATGACGATGGTGGGCACCGCCCAGACGGGATAACCGAGTGTCTCCAGCGCAAAGACAGCGGCGCGATTGCCGACGGAGCCACGCATGACATGGCTGGAAATGACGATGACGGCGCCCTGTGTATTTTCCTGCATCACGGCCTTCTTGCTTTCAAACGAGGCAGAAAGCCCGCAAGTGCACCCCGCCTTGCCACTGCCCAAAGATCAAGATGCGCTCTCATGACATATCGCAAGGCCGGTTTCCACCGTTAATCCCGCAAGGGTCTGTCCCGCAAAAGCATGGCGCGGTCAGGTTCTTTGTCTCTGCCAGCGCTACCTGCCTGTCATTGCGAGATTGCCGAAGTACTCTATAGTTGTACCATGCTCGATCTCGTCATTGCCTATTGGCCGCATATCCTTGCCGTTCTCTCGATTTTGATGGGAACCGTGGCCGCCGTGCATGCCACGATGACGAAGGAGGAGGTCCGCTCCGCGCTCGGTTGGGTCGGCGTCATCGTCCTGTCGCCCATCGTCGGCGCGGTCATCTATGCCATTGCCGGCATCAACCGCATTCGCCGGTCCAACATCACGCAGCAGCGGTCCTTCATGCAGGACGAGATCATGGATCGCGTGGCGCGTCTGGATGCCAGCGGCGAGACGATAGCCGCGCGCTTCGGACGCCGGTTCGAGGCGATGAAGACGCTGGGCGACCGGGTGACGCGCCATGCGCTGACGACTGGCAACGGCATAGAGCCGCTGGTGACGGGGGATGCCGCCTATGCCGCCATGCTGGAGGCCATCGACGAGGCGAAGCGGTCGATCATTCTCGAAACATATATTTTCGACAATGACAGGATCGGCGCCCGTTTTGTCGCGGCGCTCGAAAGGGCGAAGTTTCGCGGCGTGGAGGTGCGGGTACTGGTGGATGCGGTGGGTGCGCGTTATTCGGTGCCGAGCATCCTGCCGACGCTCCGGGAAAAGGGCATCGTCTGCGATGTCTTCAACGGCAATGTCATCATGGGGCTGCGGCTGCCCTATGCCAATCTGCGCACCCACCGCAAGATCCTCGTGGTGGACGGGCGCATCGCATTCAGCGGCGGCATGAATATCCGCGAGGGTTTCACCCAGGAATTCGGCGGCGAAAGCCAGTCGCACGACACGCATTTCAAGATCACCGGGCCGGTCGTATCGGATTTTTTCTCCATCGCGGCGGAGGACTGGCGTTTTACGACAAGGGAGCTTCTGGATGCGCCGGTCTGGGATATCGCCATTCCCGATGGCGTGCCGGGCTCGCAGATCGTTGCCCGCGTCTGCTCCTCCGGGCCGGACAAGAGCATCGAGACCAGTCACAAAATGCTGATGGGTGCGTTTTCCGTTGCGCGCTCCTCCATTCTCATCATGTCGCCCTATTTTCTCCCCGATCGGGAGCTTATTTCGGCGCTCATAACCGCAGCAAGGCGGGGAGTCGTGGTGGATATCATCGTGCCGAAAAGCAACAATCTGGTGCTTGTGGACAGGGCGATGACGGCGCAGTTCGACCAGATGCTGAAGAATTACTGCCGCATCTGGCGGGCGACGGGGGCTTTCAATCATTCCAAGCTTCTGGTGATCGACGGGCGCTGGAGCTACATTGGCTCTTCCAATCTCGATCCGCGTTCGCTGCGATTGAACTTTGAGATCGATCTCGAAGTTATGGATGAGGAATTCGCCGCGACAATCGGCGAGCGCATCCGGGATGCACGGGCAACCGCCTTGCCCGTGCGGCTCAGCGAACTGAATGCGCGGCCATTCGTTGTCCGTTTTGTGGAGCGTGTCCTGTGGCTCGCTTCGCCTTATCTTTAGAGTGCGGTGCGTCCGGCAGGGCGCTGCGCGAGACCGGAGGCATCGACGCGTGAAAAAGAACGGTTTGCTGGATGATGAAAAAACGGCTTTGACGAAAAACACCAGCCTGTCCGCCTTCGTCATGCAGTCGCTGCGCGACCGCCGCCAGCGCCAGAATGTGGCGCCAGCGACGAAAGATCATTCCTTCCCCGTCATCGCCTCCTACAATGTGCATAAATGCGTCGGCCGCGACCGCAAGTTCGACCCCGATCGCACCAGCCGCGTCATTCAGGAAATCGGCGCTGACATCATCGCCCTTCAGGAAGCGGACAGCCGTTTCGGAGAGCGTACCGGCCTGCTCGATCTCGCGCGGCTGGAGCGGGAAAGCGGCCTTATCCCCGTGCCCGTGCAGGCCGGCGTGAAGGCGCATGGCTGGCACGGCAATGTCGTGCTGTTCAAGGAAGGGGCGGTCAGGGATGTGCATACGCTGAAATTGCCGGGGCTGGAGCCGCGCGGCGCGCTCGTCGTGGAGCTGGATCTGAAACGCGGCGGCACGCTACGGGTCATCGCCGCCCATTTCGGGCTTCTCAGACATTCCCGCGCCCAGCAGGCGAAAGCATTGATCGGCCTTCTGGAAGCACGCAACGAATGCGCGACCATCCTCATGGGAGACCTGAACGAATGGCGTCTCGGCAACGGGTCGTCGCTCAATACGTTCCGGGATGCTTTTGGCGCTTTGCCGCCGGCGGTGCCGAGTTTTCCGTCGAACCTGCCGGTGCTGGCGCTCGACAGGATCATCGCCAATCGTGAAGGGTTGATCGAGCAGGTGGAGGCGCATGACAGCGCACTGGCGCGCATCGCCTCGGATCACCTGCCGCTGAAGGCCGCGGTGCGGACCGACCTGCTTCCGGCCTGATACCGCTGCGGATGATATGCCGCAAGCAGGAGACCAGAGCCAGGGAAGGGGTAAAGCCGTTACGCTGCCGTTAGATGGCTGCGCGAACGGGCTTCCAGCAACGATGTGCGAATGGCTTCCATCAGCCGCTCACGGTTGTTTCTGGTCTTGCTTCTGTCCAGGTTCTGCGCGGAAAGCGCCAAATCCAGACCTTCATGCATCACGATCGAATAGGCAACGGTCGTTGCCCAGTTTTCGTATTCCTGCTCCATCATGCAGCCCCTGAACTAAATCATTTAGTCCGAATCACCCTGTTCTTGAGAATTTACCACAAAATACAAAGCATAAAATAGCATCGTTTCTTGCCGCTCCGTCGAGTTGGTTTGGATATATTGATTTTTGACAGATTCAATGCGGGACAATATAGGCGATTTTCCCGCTTAAGCATTTGAAACTGATTCTATTTCAGTGGAGTCGCATAGACATTTTCAGCCAAAAAAACGCCGCGCATCGGGGGATGCGCGGCGGGCTTGCTTCGAAGGTGGCGGTGGATGGGAGTGCGGTCTCAGCCGGCCTTTTCGAGCTTGTAGTCGGAATTGGCCGGTTCTTCCTGCTTGTGCTGGATGAGCGGACGATTGCCCGCCAGCCTGCGCACCAGCACGTAGAAGACCGGTGTCATGAAGATGCCGAAGAACGTTACGCCGATCATGCCGGAGAACACCGCGACACCCATGGCCGCACGCATTTCCGCACCTGCACCGGTGGAGACGACCAGCGGCACCACGCCCATGATGAAGGCGAGGGAGGTCATCAGGATCGGGCGCAGGCGAAGCCGGCTTGCCTCGATGGCCGCCTGAAGCGGCGTTCGTCCTTCGAATTCCAGCTCCCGGGCGAATTCCACGATCAGGATCGCGTTTTTCGCCGAGAGACCGACAAGGACGACAAGGCCGATCTGCGTAAAGATGTTGTTATCCCCTCCTGTCAGCCAGACGCCCGTGAGGGCCGCAAGCACACCGAGCGGGACGATCAGGATGATCGCAATCGGCAAGGTGAGGCTTTCATATTGCGCGGCGAGCACGAGATAGACGAGCAGCAGCGCCAAGGGGAAGACCACGATGCTGGAATTGCCGGCCAGAATCTGCTGGTAGGTCAGGTCCGTCCATTCGTAGTCGACGCCTGCGGGCAGGGTTTCGGCAAGGATTTTTTCAATCGCCGCCTGCGCCTGTCCCGAGGAGAAGCCCGGTGCCGGACCGCCGTTGATATCGGCCGCAAGGAAGCCGTTATAACGGTTGGTGCGCTCCGGCCCCGTCGTCGCATTTACCTTCAAGAGCGTCGACAGCGGGATCATTTGACCCGATGCGGAGCGAACCTTCAGGCGGCCGATATCTTCGGCATGGGCACGGAACTGGGAATCCGCCTGAACCCGCACGCTGTATGTCCGTCCGAAAGCATTGAAGTCGTTGACATAGAGCGAGCCGAGATAGATCTGCAGCGTCTGGAAGACGTCGCTGACGGAAACGCCCAGCTGTTCCGCCTTGGCGCGGTCGAGATCGGCAAAGAGCTGCGGCACGTTGATCTGATAGCTGGAGAAGATGCCCGCAAGTTCCGGCGTCTGATACGCCTTGCCGATCACTGCCTTCGTCGCTTCATCCAGCGTCTGGTAGCCGTAGCCGGCGCGGTCTTCGATCTGCAGCTTGAAGCCGCCCGTCTGGCCGAGACCGTTGACCGGCGGCGGCGGGAACATGGCGATGAAGGCATCCTGAATGCCCGCATATTTCTGGTTCAGCTGCATGGCGATGGCGCCGCCGGACAGTTCCGGCGTCTTGCGCTTTTCGAAGTCATCGAGAACTGCAAAGACGATGCCGGAATTGGAGCCGATGGTGAAGCCGTTGATCGACAGGCCGGGGAAGGCGATGGCGTGGCTGACGCCGGGTGTTTCCAGGGCGATGTCGCTCATCCGCTTGATGACGCTTTCGGTGCGGTCGAGCGTTGCGCCGTCCGGAAGCTGGGCGAAGCCGATCAGGTACTGCTTGTCCTGCGCCGGCACGAAGCCGCTCGGGACGGTGGTGAACATGCCGTAGGTGGCGGCCACCAGCGCCATATAAACCATCATGACAAGGCTCTTACGCGTCACCAGCCCGCCCACGGTCTTGCCGTAGCCGTTGGAGGCCGCACCGAAGGCGCGGTTGAAGCCGCGGAAGAACCAGCCGAGGATTTTATCCATGAAGCGGGTCAGCCAGTCTTTCGGTGCGCCGTGTTCCTTCAGCAGCAGGGCTGCAAGAGCGGGCGACAGCGTCAGCGAGTTGATCGCCGAAATGACGGTTGAGATGGCGATGGTCAGTGCGAACTGCCGGTAGAACTGGCCGGACAGGCCGGAGATGAAGGCAAGCGGCACGAAGACGGCGACCAGAACCAGCGCAATTGCGATGATCGGGCCGGAGACTTCGCGCATCGCCTTATAGGTGGCGTCACGCGGCGACAGCCCGTTTTCGATGTTTCTCTCGACGTTTTCGACGACCACGATCGCGTCATCCACCACGATGCCGATGGCGAGCACGAGCCCGAACAGCGTCAACGCGTTGATGGAGAAACCGAAGGCATACATGACGGCGAAGGTGCCGATGATCGAGACCGGAACGGCGATCAGCGGAATGATCGAGGCGCGCCAGGTCTGCAGGAAGAGGATGACGACAAGCACCACGAGGCCAACGGCCTCGAGGAGTGTATCGACAACCTTTTCGATGGAGGAGCGCACGAATTTCGTCGTGTCGTAGACGATTTCGTATTTCACACCGTCAGGCATTGCCAGCTGCAGATTGTCCATCGTGGCGCGGACATTGTCGGCGATTTCGATGGCGTTGGAGCCGGGTGCCTGAAGCACCGCGACAGCCACGGCGGGTTCGCCGTCGAGCAGCGAGCGCAGCGTGTAATCGGCCGCACCGAGTTCGATGCGGGCGACGTCACGCAGGCGGGTGATTTCACCATTGGCGCCGCTCTTGACGATGATGTTGCCGAATTCCTCCGGCGTGGTCAGACGGCCCTGGGCATTGACGTTGAGCTGCAGGTCGACGCCGTTCGGGCTTGGGGAAGCGCCGATGACGCCGGCAGCGGCCTGCACGTTTTGCTGGCGGATGGCGTCGGAAACGTCGCTGGCTGCCAGATCATGCTCGGCGACCTTCTGCGGATCGAGCCAGACGCGCATAGAATAGTCGCCTGCGCCGAAGACCTGCACCTGGCCCACGCCTTCGATGCGGGCGAGGCGATCCTTGACGTTCAGCGTCGCATAGTTGCGCAGATAGGTGATGTCATAGGCGTCGGTCTTCGAGACGAGGTTGACGACCATGATGAAGTCGGGCGAGCTCTTGACGGTGGTGATGCCGAGTGCGCGCACTTCCGCCGGCAGGCGCGGTTCGGCCTGCGACACGCGGTTCTGCACCAGCTGCTGCGCCTTGTCGGGATCGGTGCCCAGCTTGAAGGTCACGGTCAGCGTCAGCACGCCGTCGGACGTCGCCTGGCTGCCCATATAGAGCATGTCCTCGACGCCGTTGATCTGTTCTTCCAGCGGTGTCGCGACGGTTTCGGCAATAACGGTCGGGTTCGCGCCGGGATAGGTGGCGCGGACGACGACGGATGGCGGAACGACTTCGGGATATTCCGAAATCGGCAGGGCGCGCATGCCGAGAAGGCCTGCCACCACAATCAGGATCGACAGAACGCCGGCGAATACCGGCCTGTCGACAAAAAATCTGGAAATATTCATATCCAGTCCCTCTCCGGGTCTTTGGGAATGCGAAGGCCGTTCCGGCGGCAATCCTGCCGCCGGTGAAGGCCGGTTCTGTCTGAAGGGGCGTCTCGCGAAAGCGCGGGACGCTTGCTGATCAAAGAGGCGGGTTACTGCGAAGCAGCAACCTTGTCTTCCGCCTGCGGTGCGATGGTCGCGCCGGGGCGAATGCGCTGCAGACCGTTGACGACGATCGTATCACCGGCGGCGAGGCCGCTTTCTATGATGCGCTGGCCATCGGCCGGTGCGCCCGGCTTGATCTGGCGATAGCTCACCTTGTTTTCGGCATCGACCACGAAGACGAAACGCTTGTCCTGATCCGTGCCGATGGCCCGGTCGCTGATGACGATGCGGTTCTCCGGCTTCGGTTCACCCATGCGTACCCGCACGAACTGGCCCGGAATGAGCCTGCCGTCCGGATTTTCGAAGACGGCGCGGACACCGATGGTGCCGCTTGCCGAATCCACCTGGTTGTCGATCAGGTGCAGCGTGCCCTTGATCGGCGTGCCCTCATCCGAAAGCGTGCCGATTTCCACCGGGATCTGTTCGAGGGCGGGCAGGGCGCCGTCCGTCTGCGGCAGTTCGGCAAGCGCCTTGGCCACGACGCCTTCGCTGGCGTTGAAGCTGGCATAGATCGGGTTGACCGATACCAGTGTCGTGAGCGCCGGCGAGGTCGAGCCGGCGGCGACGAGGTTGCCGGCGGTGATTTCGATACGGCCGACGCGGCCGGAAACCGGGGCGAGGATTTCGGTATAACCGAGATCGAGCTGAGCCGTGGTCAGGGCTGCGCGGGCGGCGCGAAGCTGGGCTTCGGCATCCGCAAACGAGCTTTGACGCTGGTCGAGATCGCTCTGGGAGATGGTGCGATTGTCGGAAAGCCTGCGGCCACGGTCGAGTTCCGTTTTGGCAAGGCTGACCTTGGCTTCGGCCGAAGCAACCTGTCCTTCAGCGCCTGCAACGGCGGCCTGATAAGGGGCCGGGTCGATGGTGAAGAGAGGATCGCCTTCCTTTACCAGCGCGCCTTCGCGGAAATGCACGGCCTTGATCTGGCCGGCGACGCGGGAGCGGATCTGCACCCGGTCAACGGCTTCGAGACGGCCGGAAAACTCTTCCCAGCGCATGACGTCGCGGCTTTCCACCTTGGCGACGGTGACCGGGATCGCCGGCGTTTCGGCAGGCGTGGAGGCGGCCGTTGCATCGCGGCTGGTGGGGAGGTCGAAAAACAGTGCTGCTGCTGCAACGGACATGGCAAGTCCGATGCCGGCGCCCGTCAGGGCCCGGCGCTTTGTGTTCAGCGTCATGGGTATCTCCTTGGCCCCCGATCGGGAGCAGGTCGTTCATAAATAAATGCGAATTTTCAGTGTTTCAACTGGTCAACGAAGGTCTTGAACTCCGAACAGACGGATGAGACCCATCCGCCGCCCTCTCCTTGATAAAGCCCCGTCCAGCCGACGCCGGCGGGGAAAACATGCTGCCGGACGCTGACACCGGAGGCGATGAGTCTGTCGGCATAACCGACCGTTTCGTCGCGCAGAGGGTCGTCCTCGGCGGTAAAGATCAGCGCCGGCGCCACCCGGTTCAGCCGCGTGCACTGGCAGGGTGCGGCATAGGGGTGGAAAAACCCGCACGCCTTGGCAAGGTAATGGCTCCAGCCATCGGCCCAGCGCTGGCGCATGCCGATCCTGTCCGCGTCGCGGAAGGATTCCGTCGTCATCATCGGGTCGATCATGGGCGACAGAAGAATCTGGCCTGCGAGTTTGCCCGGCATGCGGTCACGGGCCTTCAAGGCAAGCCCCGCCGCCACATTGCCGCCAGCCTCTTCGCCGGCCACGAACAGCAGCGATTTCGCGCCGCCATAATGCTTGCGGTCCCGGCTCAGATGATCGAGCGCCTCATAGGCGCAATCGATGACCATCGGAAACTCGTTGCCGGACGGCTTGCTATAGTCGGCTTCCACGACCACTGCGCCGCTTTCCGCAAGCGCGCGGGCCACCGGAAGCTCGGGGCAATTGCCGCCCGGCTCGAGACCGGGTTCCAGAAACGATCCGCCGCGCAGATAAAGCACGACAGGCGGATGGCTGCAGAGGCAGGAACCTTCATAACGGCGCACGGAGAGCTTCGACGCGGACGTCTCGCTACCCATATTTTCCCAATGCGCGTTCATGACTCCAGATCCTTTGCGCCGCCACTTGAAGCGTGTTGCGATCCTTCGGATACGCTCCTGCGCTTTAAGTTTTTATCTTGCCGCATGTCGTCACCGCAAAACCGCAACGCACTTTTGCGCGACATGCTTGAAGGCGGATCATATTGCAAAATCTGAAATCCATATTATTGTTCGGATCGAAACGATCAAGCATGCAAATTTGAAAACACTATTCCGAAATAACGGATAATCATATCTCCGAGGCAGTGAATGGATCAGCTCTCCGCCATGCGGGTTTTTACGCGGGTCGTGGAAACCGGCAATTTCAGCCGCGCCGCCACCGCGCTGAACATGCCGAAAACCACTGTTACCAATATGGTGCAGGCGCTGGAGGCGCATTTGCACACCACACTTCTTAACCGCACCACGCGCCGGGTGATGCTGACAACGGACGGCGCTCTCTATTATGAGCGGGCCTCACAGATTTTGTCGGAAATCGAAGAACTTGACGGTAGCATGTCCAGCGCGCAGGTGCAGCCCTCCGGCCGGTTGCGGGTGGAAATGGCCGGTGTCTTCGCGGACTTGGTGGTTATCCCACATCTTTGCGAATTTTACCAGCGTTATCCGCAAATCCGTCTCGATCTCGGTGTCGGCGACCGTCTGGTCGACTATATCGCGGAGAATGTCGACTGTGCGCTGCGGGTCGGCGTGCTGCGCGATCAGTCGCTGATTGCCCGTAAAGTCGGCGAACTCCGGTTCGAGACATTCGCCTCTCCGTCCTACATCGAAAATTTCGGCATGCCGCAAGAACCGGAGGATCTGGAGAAGGAGCATTATTCGGTGGGCTACCTCAATGCCACCACCGGCCAGATCATGCCGGCCTCCTTCGACAACGGCGTGCGCAGCGTCGAGCTGACCCCGAATTATGTCGTCTCGGTCAATGACAGCCGCACCTATCTCAATGCGGCGCTGGCCGGCATGGGCATCGTGCAGCTTCCCGTCTTCATGGTGAAGGATGCGCTTTCGCGGGGAGAACTGGTGCCGGTGCTCTCCGAATGGCGGCGCGAGGCCATGCCGATCTATGTGGTCTATCCCCAGACCCGGCATGTAACCAACAAGGTCCGCGTTTTTGTCGACTGGCTGGCCAAGCTGGTGCACGGCCTGGTGTGAGGCGGCCAGTCACCGCCCGACCCTTGCTGCGACAAAATCGATGAAGGCGCGAACGCGGGCGGCCAGGTGTTCGTGGCCGGCATAAACCGCGTGGATCACTTCCATCTCCTCGGCATTATAGTCTTCCAGAACCGGCACGAGCAGGCCCGCCTCGATGTCCGGCTCGATATGAAATTCGCCGACCCTTCCCAGCCCCAAGCCCGTCAGGCAGAGCCTTCGCATGGCCATGCCGCTGTTGACCGAGACATTGCCCGTTACGGGCAGTCGGTAGACCTCCGTAGAACCGGGGTTGCGAAACGGCCATTCGTTGAGGCTGCGGCTGAAATTGAAGCTGAAGCAATTGTGCCGCGCCAGATCCTGCGGTGTTTCCGGCATGCCGTGTCGTTCGATATAGGCGGGGGAGGCGACGATGACGCGACGGACTTCCTTCAGCTTTCTCGCCTTCAGGGATGAATCTCCCATGGCGCCCGAGCGGATGGCGATATCGGTGCGTTCCTCGATCAGGCTGATGACGCCGTCGGTCAGCGAGATATCCAGCTCGATTTCCGGATAAAGCGACAGGAATTCCGGCGCAAGCGGCAGGAGATAACGTTCGCCGAAGCCCAGCGTGGCGTTGACGCGCAAAAGGCCGCGCGGCACCACCTTGCCGCCGCTCGCCACGATCTGCTCGGTCTCGGCTATGTCGGCGAGAATGCGCCTTGCCCGCGCAAGATAGACTTCGCCCTCCGGTGTGAGCGTGACAAGCCGGGTGGAGCGGGCAAGCAGCCGGGTGCCGAGGCGGTCTTCGATGCGTGTGACAAGCTTGCTCACCGCCGAAGGTGAAAGCTTCAGCCTGCGCCCGGCGGCGGAAAAACTGCCGAGTTCCGCCGCCGCCACAAAGACTTCCATTTCTCCGGCTCGATTGTCCATCGCCGCACCACCTGTGAAATCAATTCAAAGGTATTTATCCGACCTTGTCGATTATCATGCAAGTCTCCTTCGCCCATATTGCGTCCATAGATTTGATCCAACCGGACGGCGTCGCTGTCCAGAACGCCCGCGATCCCGCTCCGGGCGAAGAGGTATTCGTCATGCCATTGGCCATATTTGCCCTGACGATCGCGGCCTATGCGATCGGCACCACGGAGTTCGTGATTGTCGGTCTTCTGCCGACGGTCGCGACCGATCTTCACATCACCCTGCCGCTTGCCGGCCTCATCGTCAGCGTTTATGCGCTGGGCGTCACCTTCGGTGCGCCGATCCTGACGGCGCTGACCGGCAGGATCGAAAGAAAGCCGCTGCTGCTCGGCCTGATGGCCCTGTTCGTCATCGGCAACAGTGCGGCGGCCCTGTCGCCCAGCTATGAGATGCTGCTTGTCGCCCGCGTCATCGCCGCTTTCGCCCATGGCGTCTTCTTCTCGGTCGGCTCCACCATCGCCGCCGATCTCGTGCCGGAAAATCGTCGCGCCTCGGCCATTGCCATGATGTTCATGGGGCTGACGGTCGCCATCGTCACCGGCGTTCCGCTCGGCACCTATATCGGGCAGGTCTTCGGCTGGCGTGCGACCTTCTGGGTCGTTGCCGCCCTTGGCGTCATCGCCTTCTTCGGCATTGCCACGCTTCTGCCGAACACGCTCAAGAAGGCGCCGCCGGCGAGCCTCTTCGATCAGGTCCGTGTTCTCGGCTCCGGTCGCCTGCTCATCGTTTTCGCCATGACCGCGCTCGGCTACGGCGGCACCTTCGTCGCCTTCACCTTCCTTGCGCCGATCCTGCAGGATGTCACCGGCTTTTCGGAAAAAAGCGTCAGCCTGATCCTCGTGCTCTATGGCATCGCCATTGCAGCCGGCAATATCGGCGGCGGCAGGATCGCCAACCATAACCCGGCCAAGGCGCTGATCGGCCTCTTTCTGGCGCAGGCGATCGTGCTGCTCGTCTTTTCCTTTACGGCCTTCTCGCCGGTGCTGACGCTCATCACGCTTGCCGCGCTCGGCTTTCTGTCCTTCGCCAATGTTCCCGGCCTGCAGCTTTATGTGGTGCAGCTTGCCAAGGAACATCGCCCCGGCGCCGTCGATGTCGCCTCGGCGCTCAACATCGCCGCCTTCAACCTCGGCATCGCCATCGGCGCATGGCTTGGCGGTCTGGTGGTGGAATCGCCGATGGGGCTTGCCGCGACCCCATGGGTCGGCGCCATTCTCGTCGCCGTGGCCCTGCTCCTGACCCTCTGGAGCAGCACGCTCGACCGCCGCGCCGCGCTGACCCTGAAAACCGCCTGAACTTTCCATAAAATTCCCGGCCGCTCCCAAGTCGGCCGGGTCACTTCAAAGGAGAAAATATATGTTTGATGTCACCGCAAATGGCGCTTCGATCCCGGCACTGGGTTTCGGCACGTTTCGTATTCCCGGTCCCGATGTGCTGCGCATCGTTCCCCATGTGCTGAAAGCCGGTTTCCGCCATATCGATACCGCCCAGATCTACGGCAACGAAGCCGAGGTCGGTGAAGCCATCGCTGCCTCAGGTGTGGCCCGGGGCGACGTGTTTCTCACCACCAAGGTCTGGGTCGAGAACTACAGGCACGATGCCTTCCTCGCCTCCGTGGATGAGAGCCTGAAAAAGCTGAAGACCGATTATGTCGACCTGCTGCTGCTGCATTGGCCGAACGAGGCGGTTTCCCTTGCCGAACAGATCGGCGCGCTGAACGCGGTGAAGGAAGCGGGCAAGGTTCGCCATATCGGCGTTTCCAATTTCAGCACGGCGCTGATGGCCGAGGCGGTGAAGCTGTCCAAGGCCCCGATCGTGACCAACCAGATCGAATACCACCCCTATATCGATCAGGACGTGGTTATCGCCGCGGCAAAGGCTGCCGGCATGTCGGTGACGGGTTATTACGGCATGGCCGATGGCAAGGTGTTTACCGATCCGGTGTTGAAGGAAATCGCCGCAGGCCGTGGCAAGTCGGTGGCGCAGGTGGTGCTGCGCTGGCTCGTGCAGCAGCAGGGTGTCATCGCACTGTCGAAAACGGTCAGCGAAGCCCGCGTCGATGAAAATCTCGCCATCTTCGATTTCGAGCTTTCGGCCGATGAAATGGCGGCGATCCGTGCGCTTGCCAGGCCGGATGGTCGCATCGTTTCGCCGGAAGGGCTTGCACCCGTCTGGGACAAGGCCGCCTGACAATGAGAGCCGGGGAGGGAGCGCCCTTCCCGGTTTGCCCATGCGTGGGAAGTCCTCGCGCATTTCGCGCGGCGATGCGCGTCACAGCCCATGGAAACGTCGCGTTTCACATCGGGTGCAGTGAAGATATATCTGCATGTTCTGGAAATTTGGAGCGGGCGAAGGGATTTGAACCCTCGACCCCAACCTTGGCAAGGTTGTGCTCTACCCCTGAGCTACACCCGCTCAAATCCACCGGTCCGGGGTAGTTCGCTGAACCGTGGGCCGCCAAGCGGCGACGGGTGCTATATCGCTCAATCGTTTTTGGAATGCAACAGTTTCTTTTGCGGTTTCGGTGGAAATCCGCCTGTCTGCGGATTTATCTGAAATCTGGCGGCCATCACGGGCTGACGACCCGGGAATTTCCGCTGAAGATATTGTTTCAGCTGATTTTTATCTCCCTGTCACGGGGGTGGCGGCCGGCGGGAAGGCCAGAAAATAACCTATTTACATTTGGTTAAAATCTGATTCGACAAGTGATTCGTTCGGGTGTACAAATTTCCTGTCCACGAAAAAATCGAAACGATATTGGGAACGATACTTGGCATATCATCATCGGGAGGATGAGCCTTGTCGTACGCAGCTTTTGAAAGAGTTGGCGCACAATTGTCGCCAGAGCAGATCACCGATCTACAGAATATTTTCGATGGCGTATGTTTCGAGTGCCTTCAAGATCGCAGCAGCCATGTTGCCAATGAGTGCGCAGCGGTTTTGATCCGAAGCGCCCAGCGCGGCATTCTCGACCATGAAATGTTACGCGATATAGGGCTTGCGGTCTTACGTCGGCATTGATTGCGCCATTCCGTTTAAAAAAAAGCGCCCGGGTATCTCGGGCGCTTTGCTGTTTGGGCAGGCGAGAGCCGTTTTCCGCTCAGCTCTTTTCCTGAACATGCGCTTCGAGGAACCACAGCGACTTGTCGAGATCGCGCGAGGCGGCGGTGAAGATATCCGCCGTCGTCGGGTCGCCCGCCTCGTCGGAATCGTCGATTGCCTTGCGGATCATGTTCGCGACTTCGCCATAACGCTCGATCAGTTCGTCGAGATGGTCGTGGATCTTGTAGATATCGGTCGGATAGGCCTTGAGCTTCGTCGTCGACGAGACTGCTTGCAGGCTGCCGAGCGCCGTGCCGCCAAGCTGGACCACACGCTCGGCAATCGTGTCGCCGTGATTGTCGAGCTGGGTGCGGAAAGTGTCGAGAAGTTCATGCACGGCGATGAATTGCGGGCCCTTGAGGTTCCAGTGCGCCTGCTTGGTGATGAGTGCAAGGTCGATCACCGAGGCCAGCGATTCGTTGAGAATGCCGATCACGGTCGACTTGGCGTTGGAAGGCAGGTCGTTCTTCGTCTTGTGCGTCTTCATCGATGTCTCCTGAAGTTGCGGACGGAATGCCGCTTTGGAAAAGTCCGTCGTTTAACGTCCGGGCCAGTGGCCCTGTTCCATGCTAAGCACTGGGACAGCAAAAATCCTGCACAATCATCATGTCATTCGTAAAACAGGCAGATGCGCCGGCCGTCTATCTCATTGACGCGGATCGGCATGTCGTAGATGTCCTTGAGGACGTCCGGACGGATGATCTGTTCCGCCGGCCCCTGATGGCAGATGCGGCCTTCACGCATGGCGATGATGGTGTCGGAATACCAGGAGGCGAAGTTGATGTCGTGCAGCACCAGAACCACGGTCTTCTTCAGCTCGTCGGCGGCGCGGCGCATGATCTTCATCATGCTGGAGGCGTGTTTCATGTCGAGATTGTTGAGCGGTTCGTCGAGCAGCACGTAATCGGTATCCTGGCACAGCACCATGGCCACGAAGGCGCGCTGGCGCTGGCCGCCGGAAAGTTCGTCCAGAAACCGGCCGGCAAGGGTTTCGAGATGCAGATATTCCAGCGCCCGGTCGATATGGACCTTGTCCTCGATGGTGGGGCGGCCCTTGGAATAGGGGTAACGGCCGAAACCGACGAGGTCGCGCACTGTCAGGCGTGAGGAGATGTGGTTGTCCTGCCGCAATATGGAGAGCCGCTTGGCCAGCGTATCGGAAGGGGTTTTCGTGACATCCAGACCGTCGACGGTCACCGTTCCGGCATCCATCGACATCAGCCTTGCGACGATGGAGAGCAGCGTCGATTTTCCCGCACCATTCGGCCCGATGATGGAGGTGACGCCGCCTGCCGGAATGGAGACGGAGACGCCATCAACGACGAGGCTGTCGCCATAGGATTTGCTGATCTGACTGGCGATGATCATCGCGCACCCCGCTTCAAAATAAGACCGATAAAGACGATGCCGCCGAGAAATTCGATGATGATCGAGAGCGCCGTATCGAAGGCGAAAACCCGCTCCAGCACCACCTGGCCGCCAACGAGGCAGATCACGGCAATGAGGATCGCCGCCGGCAGCACATAGGCGTGTTTGCCGTTGCCGGTGAGATAATGGGCAAGGGCTGCGACCAGCAGGCCGAAGAACATGACCGGGCCGACCAGCGCCGTTGAGACGGCGACCAGCACCGAGACCAGCACCAGGATGATGGTGACCGTGCGCTTATATTCGACCCCGAGGCTGATGGCCGTCGCGCGGCCGAGCGAGAGGACGTCGAGCGTGTGCATCAGCCTGAGCCCGATGATGGTCACCACGCCGATGATGATGGCGGAGACGGCAAGAAGCGTCGGATCGATGGAATTGAAGCTGGCGAACAGCACATCCTGCAGCACCGTATATTCATTGGGGTCCAGCACGCGTTGCATGAAGCCCGAGAGGCTGCGGAAGAAGACGCCGAAAACGATGCCGACCAGCACGAGAAGATGCAGGCTGCGTTCCGCGCCGACGAAAAGCCAGCGATATAGCAGGGCGGAAAAGGCGACGAGCAGGCTGGTTTCGGCGAGAAACTTGAGTTGCGGATCGATCATGACGACGGTTGCCGAGCCGAAGACGAAGATCAGCCCGGTCTGCATCAGCACATAAAGCGAATCGAAACCCATCACCGAGGGGGTGAGGATGCGGTTGTTGGTGACCGTCTGGAACAGCACGGTGGAGACCGCGATGGCATAGGCCACCAGCAAGAGTGACAGAAGCTTGATGCCGCGAAACGGCAGCACGAAACTCCAGCTTCCCTTGGCGCCCAGCGTCATGAAGGCGGCCATGGAGATGAGTGCGAATGCCGCAAGCACGAGCAGAACGGCTTTTGCACGCCGGTCAGGATGTCTCTCACGCATGGTGGCGTTTCCGCAGCAGAAGATAGAGGAACAGCGCGCTGCCGATGACGCCGACCACGGTTCCGATGGGTATTTCGTAAGGCGCACGCACGGTCCGGCCGATGATGTCGCAGGAAAGCACGAAAACCGCGCCCAGCGTCGCCACCCAGGGTACCGAGCGGCGCATATTGTCGCCGATCATCAAGCTGACGACATTCGGCACGATCAGCCCGAGAAAGGGAATCATGCCGACGGTGACGACGACGACCGCGCTCACCAGCGAGACGATGGCGAGGCCGAGCGCCATGACCCGGCGATAGTTGAGGCCGAGATTGGTGGTGAAATCGCGGCCCATGCCGGCGACGGTGAAGCGGTCGGCGGCGAGATAGGCGGCGATGGCGAAAAGGAAGCCGACCCACAGCAATTCATAACGGCCGCGCAGCACGCCGGAAAAATCCCCCGTCATCCATGCGCCCAGCGATTGCAGGAGATCGAAACGATAGGCGAAGAAGGTGGTGACGGCGGAGATGACGCCGCCCAGCATGATGCCGATCAGCGGCACCAGCAGCACATCGCGCAGCGGCACTTGCCGCAGGATACGCAGGAAAAGCGCGGTGCCGGCGAGCGCGAAGACGGCGGCCACCAGCATTTTGCCGAAGATCGGCGTATCCGGCGCCAGCAGGGTGACGGTGAGAAGACCGAGGCCGGCGGATTCGGTGGTGCCCGCCGTCGAAGGCTCCACGAAGCGGTTACGCACCAGCATCTGCATGATGAGCCCGGCAATCGCCATCGAGCTTCCGGCCAGTATCAGCGCCAGCGTGCGCGGAATGCGGCTGACGAGCAGCACGCGCAGCGCGTCCGCGCTGGTATTAGGCGAAAAGAGCGTCGCGAGCGAGACATTGCTGACGCCGACGAACAGGCTGGCGATGGCGAGCACCACGGCCAGAATGAGGGCTGATATCAGTGAAAGGGACTTCACGTTGGCGGTTTCCGGAAAAGGCGAAAGCTCCCGGTAGCCTCAAGCCATCGGGAGCCCTGATGTTGTTCGGCAGGGGTTATTTCTTCTCGGAGACGGCCTTGTAGACCTGATCGAGCAGGGTGGAGAGCGCCGTATAACCGCTGCTGACAATATAGGCCGCCTGCGGATCGAGATAAACGATCTGCTTTTTCTTCCAGGCATTGGTCTGGTGCACCAGCTCGTTATCCAGCACCTGCGCGGCGGCCTTGCCGGGGTCGGTGGCGCGGCCGATGCCGGCGTCGCGGTCGATCACGAACAGCCATTCGGGGTTGACCTCGGCCAGATATTCGAAGGAGACGACATCGCCGCGGTCGAAACGGTCGTCGATGTCGGCTGCGACCGGCTTGAAGCCGATTTCGGTATGCAGCCAGCCGGTGCGCGAGCTCGGGCCATAAACGCCGACCTTGCCGGCATTGGTGACGAGGATCATCGCCGTGCCGGAGTTGGGTGCGATTTCCTTCAGCTTGGCCACTTTTTCATCGATGGCGGCGTCGAGCTTCCTGGCTTCTTCCTGCTTGCCGAAGATATCGCCGAGCTTGGTGATGTTGGCTTTGACGCTGCCGATGAATTCCTTGGAATCCACCGACATGTCGATGGCGGGCGTGATCTTCGCAACGTCCGGATATTTCGCCCGCGAACGGCCGCCGACGATGACGAGATCGGCCTCTGCCGCATTGATCGCCTCATAATCGGGCTCAAACAGCGTGCCGACCTTCAGATATTTGCCGTCGGCATATTTCTGCAGATAGGTGGGCAGGTTGGAGCCGACGACACCGGCGGGCTCGACGCCGAGCGCATCGAGATTGTCGAGCGAGGGAATATCGAGAACCAGAACCTTCTTCGGCGCCGCCTTCAGCACGGTTTCGCCCTGTGCGTGCTTGATCGTCATTTCTTCGGCAATTGCCGTCGTCGCGCCGAGGCTGAAGGCCGCTGCCGCCAGCAGCCGAAGGGGGAAGGTGAAGTTGATGGCCACTTAATATGTCCCTTGCAATATGGTTCCGAGCCGGCGGATATGATCCCGCCGGGTTAACTTGATGTTGGCGATCAGCTTTATTGGCAAGGTCGGCGGAAATCAAAATTATGTTTTAGAACGGTTCTGAATTGCCGTGAGCGGGAAAGGGGGAGCCGCGCGTAGCAAGACTCGTTGTGATCGCCGGACGTAGGACGCAGCCTAGCCACGACACCCGTCATGCCGGACTTTATCCGGCATCCAGCCGACGCGCGTCCGCGCGGCGGGAAGGACTCCTTTCAGCCCAAGGACTTGGGCTGGCTGGATGCCGGATCAAGTCCGGCATGACGGTAAGAGTGGTCAGTCGTAGTAGAAGCGGGAACCACATCGAGGCCCATATCTTCCATCAATCCGGCGGCCAGTCGCCGACGATTTCACGCCTCTCCAGTTTCAGCGACCGGTCCGGTTGCACGCGGTAGGTTTCGATCGCCAGCCGTCCGTCGCCCATCACGAATTCATTGCTGAGCGTGCTGCCGATGGGGGACTTGGTCAGTTTGGTGCGCGGCTGTCCGCCATAGGTGATGCTGCCGGGAATGGGCTCGACATCGGGGGCGGTGGTGCAGCCGGCAAGCGCCAGAACCATCATGATCGCAATCGTGCGCATGTCTTTCTCCTGCGGTTGGCGCAATTCTATCATGGGCGTGCGTGCATCACACATCCCGTTGGCGTGAATAAAAAAGGCCCCGTATCCGGAGATACGGGGCCAGTTGCCTTGGGAGGCTCTTGGTTTCTCAGTCCTCGTTGGCGGCAAGCTGCGTCAGCACCTCGCCACGGCCGCGGATACGCATGATAAGCGGGATGATGAAGGCGGCGGCTGCCACGATGAAGAGGCCAACGGCAATCGGCGAGGTGAACAGCACCGTCGGATCGCCCTGGCCGATGGCGAGCGCGCGGCGCAGCTGCTGCTCGGCGAGCGGACCGAGGATGAGGCCGACGACCGCAGGCGCAATCGGATAACCGAAGATGCGCATGATGTAGCCGAGGATACCGAAGGCGAGCAGCATGCCGAGTTCGAAGACCGACGGGTTGGCGCCAATGGTGCCGAGCGTCGCAAACAGCAGGATGCCGGCATAAAGCCAGGGCTTCGGAATGGTCAGCAGCTTCACCCAGAGACCGACGAGCGGCAGGTTCAGAACCAGCAGCATCAGGTTGGCGATGAACAGGCTGGCGATCAGGCCCCAGACGAGCTGCGGATTGGTGGCGAACAGCAGCGGGCCGGGCTGAAGGCCATATTGCTGGAAGCCGGCGAGCATGATGGCGGCGGTCGCCGTCGTCGGCAGGCCGAGCGTCAAGAGCGGAACCAGCGTACCGGCGGCGGACGCATTGTTGGCGGCTTCCGGACCGGCGACGCCTTCGATGGCGCCATGACCGAATTCTTCCGGATATTTGGTCAGCTTCTTTTCGGTGGCATAGGACAGGAAGGTGCCGATTTCAGCACCGCCCGCCGGCATGGCGCCGATGGGGAAGCCGATCAGCGTGCCGCGCAGCCAGGCTTTCCAGGAGCGTGCCCAGTCCTGCGCGCTCATCCAAACGGAGCCTTTCACGGCTTCGACCTTGTCCGGGCCGGTGCTGCCCTGGGCGACGATGAACAGCGTTTCGCCGATGGCGAACATGGCGACCGCAAGCGTCGTCACTTCCACGCCGTCGAGCAGGTCGGGAATGCCGAAGCTCATGCGGGTCTGGCCGGTGAGCTGGTCGATGCCGACGATGGCAAGCGCAAAGCCGATGAACAGCGAGGTAAGGCCGCGCAGCGCCGAATCCCCGAAGGCGGAGGAAACGGTAACGAAGGCGAGCACCATCAGCGCGAAATATTCACGCGGGCCGAAGACCAGCGCCAGCTTGACGATATAGGGCGCGATGAAGGCGAGAGCGATGGTGGCGATGAGGCCGGCGACGAAGGAGCCGATGGCGGCGGTGGCAAGGGCCGGACCGCCTCTGCCCTTGCGGGCCATCTTGTTGCCTTCGAGCGCGGTCACGATCGAGGCGCTTTCGCCCGGCGTGTTGAGCAGGATCGAGGTAGTCGAGCCGCCATACATGCCGCCATAATAGATGCCGGCGAACATGATGAGCGAACCGGCGGGATCGAGCCTATAGGTAACGGGCAGAAGCAGCGCCACGGTTAGCGCAGGGCCGATGCCGGGCAGGACGCCGACGGCGGTGCCGAGCGTGACGCCGATCAGCGCATAGAGCAGGTTCATGGGTTGGGCGGCAACCTCAAGACCGTGCAGCAGGAATTCAAAGGTACTCATGGACAGATGTCCCCCAAGTGGACCCGATGGGCGGGCGGAACGACTGGCTTTTGCGTCATCGCGCGCCAATTGTTCCTGTGATCTCGAATTTTGGTCGGAATGGCTGTTAGAACAACAGCCGTTCCAGAGGCCCGGCGGGCAGCGAAAGCTGCAGCAGCCGCGCAAAGATGAACCAGATGAAGAAGCTCAGGGCGATGCCGATGGGGATTGAATACCAGAGCTTGCGTTTGCCGAAGGCGCGCGCCGTAAAGGCGAAAAGCAGGCCGGTGGCAATGGAAAAACCCGCGACGTTGAGCAGCAACATCTGCGCGGCAAGGCCGGCGACGACCCAGATAACCGGGGCGATTTCCTGTTTGTCGCGTTCGGGAAAATCGCCGCGCCAGGCCTCAACGGCCGTCCACAGCGCCAGGCCGACGAGACAGAAGCCGATGGCATAAGGCACGGTTGCCGGGCCGACCGGCGAATAACCGGTGACGCTGGCGAGACGGGCGCTGTCCCAGAAGATCACGCAGGCGATGATGACGAGGAAGATGGCGATCGCCAGCGCCGCCCAGTCAGGGCGGCGCTTTTGATGCTGCGAAGGGTTGGAACCCTGGCTCATTTTACCAGTCCGATGTCTTTGAGGATGGCGGCGGTGGCGTCGGTATCCTTGGCGAGCTGCGCCTTGAATTCGTCACCGGCGAGATAGGTGTCCATCCAGCTCTTGGTCTTCAGGGTTTCCTGCCACTTGGCAGACTTCACCAGCTTTTCGATGTCGGCATTGACGGCCTTTTCCTGCTCCGGCGTCAGGCCGGGAGGAGCGGCGACCATGCGCCAGTTCTGGACGACGACATCGAGACCGCTTTCCTTCAGCGTCGGCGCATCGACGCCTTCCAGCTTCTCTTCGCTGGAAACTGCGAGCAGGCGCAGCGTGCCGGCCTTTACCTGGCTTTCGAATTCGCCGTAGCTCGAAATACCGGCAGTTACCTGCGAGCCGAGGATCGAGGCAAGCGCTTCGCCGCCGCCGGAGTAAGCGATGTAGTTGATCTTGGTCGGGTCGACGCCGGCCGCCTTGGCAATCAGGCCAACCGCGATGTGGTCGGTGCCGCCGGCGGAGCCGCCGCCCCAGGAAACGCTGCCCGGATCCTTCTTGAGCTGATCGACGAGGTCGCCGATTGTCTTCAGCGGCGAAGATGCCGGAACGACGATGGCTTCATATTCGCCGGTCAGACGGGCGATTGGCGTTACTTCCTTAAGCGTGACAGGCGCGTTGTTGGTGAGGATCGCGCCGACCATCACGTAACCGCCGACGATGAGGGCGTTCGGGTTGCCCTTCTGCTGGCTGGCGAACTGTGCAAGACCGATGGTGCCGCCGGCGCCCGGTACGTTCTGCACCTGAACGCTCTTGGAAATGCCTTCTTCCTGCAGCACGGTCTGCAGGGAGCGCGCGGTCTGGTCCCAGCCGCCGCCGGGATTGGCCGGGGCGATGATGGTGTAATCCGCTGCAACCGCCGGAAGCGCGATCACGCCCGCCAGGAATGTGCCGATAAGAAAATGCTTCACTTGGAAAACCCTCCTCAGGATGCCCTTTTTGGGCGTCGTTTTTCGTTTATGCGGGGGGCTTTTCGGACGCGTCTGCGCCGGCGCTGAATGCTCAGCGTGGGGCCTTGGCAATCCTGGATTTCCTCCCGCATCTTCTTCCGCCTCCACGGAATGAAGAAGAATTGCAGAGCATCACAGAAAGCTGTCATCTAACTGACGCTACGCAAGTCCTTGCGCATTTACTCTCTATTAATTTGTATCGGACGTCTACTATGGCGTGCGGGATGGCTTTGTTTTGCGCCTTTGAAGCTTGCTCCACACCCTCATTCCTGTGCCTGTCACAGGAATCCTGTGTATTGGATTTGTGCTATGTAGAGTGCGGGCGGAAGGCCGTCGGAATCCTGGTCGTTAGAGACCGCCTGCTGGCTTTTGGACCTCCGCC